>JAOZTP010000177.1 GCA_029939135.1 Desulfobacterales bacterium | reverse complement strand
GATTCTCTTGCTATGGTGGTTCTCGGCTATCAAGACACGGTATCTATAAGCATAGACGAGATGCTCCATCATATAAAGGCGGTTACAAGAGTTGCTAAAAACTCTTTTGTAATAGGAGATATGCCTTTTGGATCTTACAACATATCCGTAAAAGATGCGGTTGCAAACGCTGTTCGATTTATGAAGGAAGGCAGAGTGTCCGGCGTAAAACTTGAAGGCGGTAAAGAGATGGCGCTCACAATAGAGGCTATAGTAAAAGCCGGAATTTCGGTTCAGGGGCATATAGGGCTTACTCCGCAGACAATAGCCGCTTTGGGAGGCTTTAAGGTGCAGGGTAAAAACGCCGAGGCGGCAAAAAAACTTATTGAAGATGCAAAGGCGCTTGAAGATGCGGGCTGTTTTTCTATAGTGCTTGAAGCTATTCCGGCTGAAATTTCCAAAAAAATAACCGAAAGCGTATCTATTCCAACCATAGGAATAGGAGCCGGAGCAGACTGCGACGGGCAAGTATTGGTTTTACACGACATGATAGGACTGTTTGATCGTTTTACTCCGAAATTTGTAAAACGGTACGCCGCAATTTCCAAAACAATATTGGCGGCAATAAAAGAGTATAAAGATGATGTTGAAAATAAAAAATTTCCGCAAGAAAAACATTCCTTTGCCATACCTGACAAGGAGTTGAAAAAATTATAACATGATACCTTTAATAAGAGGCGTAAGAGACATATTTCCGCCGGATTCCGATCTGTGGAGGCATATAAAAAACGAGGCGGAGAATCTTTTTCAAGATTTTGGCTTTTCCGAAATATTAATTCCGATCATGGAAAAAACAGAGCTGTTTAAAAGAAGCATAGGCGAGCAAACCGATATAGTTGAAAAAGAGATGTACACCTTTGCAGACAGAGACGGAGAATCCGCAACCTTAAGGCCCGAAGCTACGGCTTCGATAGCCCGCGCATACATATCCCACAAAATGTATGCGGAAGACCCTATCAGAAAATTTTATACTATAGGTCCTATGTTTAGGCGGGAAAGACCCCAAAAAGGAAGATACAGACAGTTTTACCAAATAGACGCCGAAATATTCGGGCAAAGCTCTCCGTATGCGGATGCCAGACTTATAATAATGTTAAAAACGCTAATGGATAGGCTTCAGATTAAAGGTACTACTCTTCATATAAATTCTTTGGGATGTTTTAAATGCAGACCCGATTTTAATAATTCGTTTAAAAATTTTCTTATAAAAATATCAGACAACTTATGCCAAAACTGCCAAAAAAGAGCTAATACAAACCCGTTAAGAGTGTTAGACTGCAAAAATAAATTTTGCGCGGAAGTTACTAAAAATGCGCCGAAAATATCCGAATTTTTATGCCAAGAATGCAAAGAGCATTTTGAAACCGTATGCGAAACCTTAAAAGATACAAATATAGAGTTTCAAATAAATAGCAGGCTTGTTCGAGGGCTTGATTATTATACAAAAACCGCTTTTGAAATCCAAACGGACGCTCTCGGAGCTCAAAATGCTATAGCCGGAGGCGGAAGATACGACGGACTTGTAAAACTGCTTGGCGGACCGGATACGCCCGCTGTAGGATTTGCAATAGGATTTGACAGACTTGCCGAGATAATTGCTTCAAATAATATAAATTATGCTCAAAAACCGGAAATATTTATTGCGGCTTTGGGCAAAAAATGTATAAAAGAGGCTTTTTTGTGGATGTCCGCTTTAAATACCGCAGGAATAAAGACCGAAACCGAATTTTCCGAAAAAAGCCTTAAAAGCCTTATGAGAAGAGCGGGCAAAATAGGAGCGTCCAACGTTATAATAATAGGAGATCAGGAATTAGAAAAAAAAGAGGCGCTATTTAGGGACATGAATACAAAAGAGCAAATAGAAATAAAATTTGATAATCCGGTTAAAAATATAATGGAAATATTAAGCAAAAAAATTAATCGTAAAAAAGGATAATTATGAAAAATGATTAAGGGATTTCTCGCTTCTCTCAAAATGATAGGTTTTTAATTTCGGCAGACATTTTTGTCCTATCATTTTGGGAAATATTATTTTTGCTTGTCATTTTGATAAGCGCAACGAGGAGAAATTTTTTAATTGTCTGAACTGCGATTAAGAATAGGAAGCTATTTAAACGTAAAAAAGAATGATAAAATTTTGTTGGATACCAAAGCGGGTAAACTACAAAATTAGACAATGGAATTTTAACAGAGGAGAAAAATGACGACAAGCAACTTAAAAAGAACGCATCATTGCAATCAGCTTAAAGCATCCGATTTAGATAAAGAGGCGACCCTTATGGGTTGGGTTCAAACAAGAAGGGATCACGGCGGGGTTATATTTATAGATTTAAGAGACAGGGAAGGGGTTACGCAGGTAGTATTTAATCCTGAATTTTTTCCGGAAGTTCATAAAAAGGCTCATATAATAAGAAACGAATTTGTTATAGGAATAAAAGGGAAAGTTTTAAAAAGACCGGAAGGGATGATAAATAAAAAACTTGCCACTGGCGAAATAGAAGTAATGGCAAGCCAGATTGAAATATATAACGAGGCTTCAACGCCTCAGTTTTTAATAGAAGAGGATACAGACGCTTCAGAAAATATAAGGCTTAGATACAGATTCCTTGATTTAAGACGCTCCGATATGCAGAAGAATATAATAACAAGGCATAAAACCGGCGCAGTTATCCGAAATTTTTTAAATAAAAACGAATATTTAGATATAGAAACTCCGTTTCTTACAAAAAGCGCTCCGGAAGGCGCAAGAGATTATTTGGTTCCTTCGAGAGTAAATACGGGGCAGTTTTACGCTTTGCCGCAGTCTCCGCAGCTTTTTAAGCAGGTTTTAATGGTTGCAGGCTTTGATAAATATTATCAGATAGTAAAATGTTTCAGAGATGAAGATTTAAGAGCCGACAGACAACCGGAATTTACCCAAATAGATATAGAAGCCTCTTTTGTAGATAAAGAGGATATAATGAACCTTTCCGAAAAAATGATGAAAAAAATATTTGAAGAAATATTAGATATTAAACTTCAAATACCGTTTAAAAGATTTGATTACGACGAGGCTATTTTACGATACGGATTAGACAAGCCGGATACAAGATTTGGGCTTGAATTAACGGACATTTCCGAAATAATGGAACAATCCGGCTGTAAAGTATTTGCGAATGCGGTAAAAAAAGGAGGAATAGTAAAAGCCATAAACGTAAAGAAATCTGCTTCGTTTTCCAGAAAA
>JAOZTP010000176.1 GCA_029939135.1 Desulfobacterales bacterium | reverse complement strand
GGTCGGGGCGGCAGGATTTGAACCTGCGACCCTCTGCTCCCAAAGCAGATGCGCTACCAGCCTGCGCTACGCCCCGTTTGAAATAATCTGAGACTTTTAACACCAAATATTTTATAAATCAATATTTTTTATGATATTAAACGCAAACTTCGGTTAATAATCTATCCTTTTATTTTTTTTATTGAATCGTCAAACGCTTAAAATTAAGCAAAAAAGTCTTTTTCCTACTGAACCCGTTTAAAACTATTGATTAATAATTATACTTATATAATAAAACCGTAATAAAAACGCTTGAATAACCTTTTATTTTGAATCAATAAAATTATTTGTTATTCAAACGTCTTAATAACAATTTGTATCAAATAATCGGGAGGCGATTATGTCCGGCATGAATTTCAATACGTCAAATAGTAGTTTTAGGCAATTAATGGGAAACGGAATTTCTTATATTGTTCCGAAATTCCAAAGAGATTATTCATGGAGCGAAGAGGAATGGGATGATTTATGGCAGGATATTTTAGAAGTATGCAAATCGGAAAAAGACGGAGCTCATTACATGGGGTATCTTGTCTTTCAATCCGAAGATAACAAAAATTTTGACGTTATAGACGGGCAACAGCGGATTACGACATTAAGCATACTTATACTCGCGGTTCTCAAAAATTTACAGATACTTCAATCTAAAAATATCAATTCGGATGAAAATAAACAAAGAGAAGAAGAGCTGCGTCGCGCTTATATAGGCTATTTAAATCCCGCCACCCTTATTTCAAAGTCAAAATTACAGTTAAATAAGCAAAACGACCTTTTCTATCAAAATTACCTTGTTCCTTTGGAAAATATTCCTACAAGAGGATTAAATTTTTCCGAAAAATTAATGAAAAAAGGTTTTGAATGGTTTGTCGAAAAAATTAAAAAGGAAATTTCGGATAACAGCGGTAAAAAATTAGCCGAATTCGTAGGGTCTTTTACAGACAAGCTTTTTTTTACCGTTATTACGGTAACAGACGAATTAAACGCATTTAAAGTTTTTGAAACCTTAAATGCAAGAGGAGTTAAATTATCCGCTACCGATCTGCTGAAAAATTATCTGTTTTCCGTAATTTGCCATAAAAACTTACATCAAATAGAGATAAAAAGAATAGAGAAGTTGTGGGAAAGAATAGTAAAGACGTTAGGAAGCCAAAGTTTTCCCGAATTTTTACGCATTTACTGGAACAGTAGAAATAAACTTGTAAGAAAAACAGATCTGTTTAAAACAATAAAAAAAAATATCAAAGATAAAGAAACGGCTTTTGATCTTATTCGTAAGCTTGATGAAAACGCCGATTTTTATGCCGCATTAGGAAACTCCGAAGATGAATTATGGGAGCCGGAGCAAAAAAAATATATAGAACGGCTTAAAATGTTTGGGGTTCGGCAACCCTACTCTTTATTAATGATTGCCAACAAAAAATTTGATAAAGATAACTTTAATCAACTTTTAAGAGCATGCGCTGTCATCTCCTTTAGATATAACGTTATTTGCAGGCTACATACCGGAGAACAGGAAAAATCATATAACAAAACCGCATTTGAAATTGCAAAAGGCAACTTAAATACCGCAAAAGAGGCAAAATTAATACTAAAATCTTGCTACCCTGACGATAACATATTTCAACAGGCTTTTAAAAATAAAGAACTAACCGTTACGGGACCAAGAAATAAAAAAATAGTCCGATACATTCTTTTTGAGTTGGAAAAAAATATTTCAAATACTGCTTATGATTCCGAAAGCCCTAAATACAGTATCGAACATATCTTGCCGCAGTCTCCGGGAGAAAATTGGCAAGATTATGACGAAAATAACGATTACAGATTTATAAATCGTCTCGGCAACTATACATTATTGACAAAAAAGAAAAACAGCGAACTCGGCGATAAAAGTTATAGCGACAAAAAAAAAGTTTATGCGGAAAGCAAGTTTCAAATAACAAAAAAAATATCCGAAAATAATGACGCTTGGAACCCAAATCGGATTGAAACGCGTCAAGCCTCGCTATCAAAACGAGCGAAATCAATATGGCGTTTGAATTTTAATGATAAACCAAAAGGAAAAAATTAATGGATAATTCTCTTTATGTTATATCCGCCATCGGACAAGACAAACCCGGTCTGGTCTTTTCAATAACAAACAGCATAGCAGAGCTTAATATCAACATAGTGGATGTAGAAGCAAAAGCGGTAAGAGGCTACTTTTTAATGTTTCTTGTGGTAGATATTTCAACCTCCGATTGCGGATACGAAAAAATGCAAAAAACGCTTAAGCCCTTGGAAGAACTCTTTGATTTGGGAATCCATGTAAAACCTTACGAAGCCGGACGCAGAAAAGCGGATAAAACTTTAATGAGACTTACGGTTATGGGAGCGGACGGTCCCGGAATAGTTGCAAAGCTTACAAGAATATTTACGGAGCATAAAGTTAATGTGGAAAAAATAAAAATGATAGCAAGAGGCGATTATATTGCCATCGAAATATTAACCGATATATCCGATACTTCGGAAATACCTATGTTAAGAAAAACCTTATATCAATTTTCCGAAAATACCGGCTTGGACGTTTCTTTAAGCGATAACAGCAGTTTTAAAAAAGAGAAAAAAGTAGTTATATTCGATTGCGACAGCACTATTATTAAAGAAGAAATAATAGACGAGCTTGCAAAAGCCGCGGGAGCGGATAAATATGTTAAAGAGATTACGGATAGGGCTATGAACGGGGAATTAGATTTTAAAGAGGCTCTTTTAGAACGGGTAAAACTTTTAAAAGGATTAAGCGAAGCCCAACTTATAACCCTTACAAAGTCGGTTCATCTTACGCCCGGAGCGGACGAGCTTATATCCTCTTTGCATTCAATGGGATATAAGGTAGGGGTAATATCCGGCGGCTTCTCCTTTTTTACAAACTATCTTAAAGAGGCTTTAAACCTTGATTATGTATTTGCAAACGAACTTGAGATAAAAGACGGAGTTACAACCGGCAAAATTAACGGAGAAATAATAGATGCGGAGCGAAAAGGGGAAATAGTAAAAGAGATAGCAAAAATGGAAAATATCTCGACCGATCAGATAGTAGCCGTAGGAGACGGCGCAAACGACCGGTTTATGCTTAAAAACGTAGGGCTTGGAATAGCTTTTTGCCCCAAATCAATATTAAAAGATTACAGTCATGGAATGATTACAAAAGAGAATATATCGGGGTTGCGATATTTTATGGGCATACCTGATAATACCCTTGAATAACTTCG
>JAOZTP010000061.1 GCA_029939135.1 Desulfobacterales bacterium | reverse complement strand
CTTTCCGTCTTTTTGGAAATATTATGGGAGGCTCTATAATAATTCTTGTAGTATCGCATCTTACATATAATTTGTTTTTGCCTCCTTTTTTAAACGTTTTTTTTGGATTATTCGTAGGAACGATTCAGGCGTTTGTGTTTACTATGTTAACAGTTGTATATATTTCGGTGCAGGTAAAATAGATTATGGAATATGATGTCTATCAATTAGTTCGTCTTGCCGCTTTTATAGGCGGCGGCGTATCAATGGGTTTAGGAGCGATAGGCGCTGCCATAGGCGAAGGTTATACGGCGTCTGAAGCAAGTATAGCAATTTCAAGAAGTCCGAAGCAAGCCGGCAACATTGTTAAAACTATGCTTGTAGGACAAGCGGTTGCCGAATCCGCTTCAATTTTTGCTTTGGTTATTGCTATTTTGCTTTTATTCGCAGACATTTCAGGAGCGGGGCTTTTAAGAGCCGTATGTTTTTTAAGCGCCGGAATATGTATGGGGTTAGGCGCTGTGGGACCTGGCATAGGCGCGGGGCTTACGGCGGGAAAAGCTTGCGCAAGCATTGAAAGGCAGCCGACAATAGAAAATCTTATAACGCGAACTATGCTTGTAGGGCAGGCGGTATCGCAATCTACGGCTATTTATGCAATGGTAATAAGTCTTATTTTGATATTTGTGGCATAATGAGAATGATTATTACAATATTTTGCGCATAGCGGCGCAGAAGGATTTTTTTCTCAAATATTTAATCCTTAACGGGATTTGGAATATATGGAAAATCAATTATAAATAAATTTATGAAACCTAATAATTAAGGAGGCACTATGGCAATAGAAGGAGTTGATCTCGTAAAAGCTGCGGCGTTTCTCGGAGCAGGACTTGCAATGGGACTCGGAGCTATCGGACCTGGAGTAGGCGAAGGGATGATCGGAGCAAAAACATGTGAAGCGGTAGGCAGGAATCCGAAAGAAGCCGGCTTACTTACCCGAACAATGCTTGTAGGACAAGCCGTTACGGAGTCTACCGGAATATATTCGTTGGTTGTAGCATTGCTGCTTTTGTTTGTTGTTTGATAATAAACAGTTATAAAAATAGGATATTAGAAAATGCAGATTATAAGCGCTACGGCTCTTATGAGCATTAATGAGACAATTATTATCCAAGCGATTTCTTTTTTGGTCTTTATGCTTATAATGAATAAAATTATGTTCAAGCCGTTAAGACAATCTATAGCCGAACGAGAAGCTTATATTGAAAAAATAAAAAAGGAGATGACCGAATCCGAAAAGGAAATTTACAACATTACAATCAGCCTTAAAGAAAAAGAGCAAGAAATGAGACGCTCGGCTTCTCGGCTGAACGCAAAGTTTATGGAAAATGCTTACAAGGAATCGGATATCATTTTAAAAAAAGCCCAGCAAAATATAACAGCTATAAAACAGGAGGCTTACAAAGAGATTTATTCAAAGCTTGACGCCTGCAGAAAAGATATAGAAACGGAGTCAAAAAAGATAGCTCGGCTTATTATAGGGAATCTTCTTTCGGGAAAGTTGGCGTAATAATGAAAACCATTTGTAATATTTATAAATTTCTATTTATCTGCATAATCGTTACAGCTGGATATATGTTAGCGTCCGAAGGTTATCTTTTTGCCGCGTCTGAAAGCGGGAATTCATGGCGTTCAACTTATGATCTTATAATGAGATGGGTCAATTTTTTCATATTGATTTTTTTATTAATAAAGTTTTTAAAGAAGCCGTTTGTCGAATTTTTAAGCAAAAGTAAACAGGAGATATCAGAGGAATTAAATGAAGTCGTCGCGGCAAAAGAGGAATTGGATAAAGATATCCAAACAAGCTATAAGCTTCTTCAGGAAAGCGATATTAGATTTCGAAAAATGCGAGAAAGGTTAGTCAAGCAAGGGGAGCTAAAAAAGCGGGAAATAATTGAGAAAGCCAATTTGGAGGCTGAATTTATGATAAACGCCGCGAAACAGAAGGTTGACGGCTATATTATTGACGCCGCAGACGCTTTGCAAAAAGAGATTATAGAAGAAGCCGCAGCTTATGCTCAAAAAGAGCTTCCGAAAGAGATAACGGAAAAGGATAACGAAAAATTGCTTGAAGATTTTTTGGAAAAAGCGAAAGAATAAAATTATTTCCTTTTTATTTTAAAGCTTCAGCCTGATAAAAGGTTGTAATGGATTCGATTATATCTTCTATTTCGCCTTCAAGAATGGAGGCAAGTTTATAAAGGGTGAGTCCTATTCTATGATCCGTTACCCTGCCTTGAGGAAAGTTGTAGGTTCGTATCCTTTGGCTACGATCTCCCGTGCCTACCTGACTTTTTCTCTCCTCGCTCCTTTTTTCATTTTCTTCGGAAATTTTCATATCAAGAAGTCTTGCTTTTAAGACTTTCATAGCTTTTGCTTTATTTTTATGCTGAGACTTTTCGTCCTGACATGTTACAACCATGCCGGTAGGCGTATGAGTAATCCGAACGGCAGAATCGGTAGTATTGACGCTTTGTCCGCCGGGTCCGGTAGACCTATATACATCCACTTTTATATCATTAGGCGCTATATTTATTTCAATATCTTCGGCTTCAGGCAGAACCGCCACGGTAACTGCGGAAGTATGAATTCTTCCTTGCGCTTCGGTTGTAGGCACTCTTTGAACTCTGTGGGTTCCGCTTTCATATTTAAATTTGCTGTAAGCGCCTTTGCCGTGAATCATAGCGATAATCTCTTTTATACCGCCCGTATCTGTAGAATGAAGATTAGCGACCTCTATTTTCCAGTTTTTATTTTCCGCATATTTACTATACATCTTAAAAAGGGCCGCCGCAAAAAGAGCCGCTTCTTCTCCGCCTGTGCCAGCGCGTATTTCTAATATTATATTCTTATCGTCGTTAGGGTCTTTCGGTATAAGAAGCGTCTTTAACTCGTTGGTTATAACTGTTTTTTTTTCCGTAAGCTCTTCAATCTCGCTTCGAGCTAATTCTTTTATTTCTGCATCTTTATCGTTCAATAGTTCTTTGTTATCTTGTATTTCCCTTGAAATTTTATTATATTCCCTATACTTTTCGACAATTTGATATAATCCTGCATGCTCTTTTGCAGTGTCTCTGTATTTATTTTTATCGGAAATCGTATCAGGATTGCTTAAAAGTTTTTCAAGCTCTAAAAAACGGGTTTCTACGTCGGCTAATTGGTCTAACATATTTATTAATTTTTATTTTTTGTTGAACTGCTCATATTTTTTACGGAAACGCTCTATTCTTCCCGCAGTATCAACAAGTTTCTGTTTGCCTGTAAAAAAAGGATGGCAACTAGAGCATATTTCAACTCGGATATTGTTTTTTGTGGAACTTGTTTCGACTTTATTTCCGCATGCGCAGGTTATGCTTGTCTGCTTATATTCGGGATGTATTCCTTTTTTCATATTATACCTCTTAATAATTATTAGTTGGTCATATAACCAGTTAAATATTAAAACTATCTATTCATAGCATCCAAAAATTTTTTATTATTACTTGTTCCGCTTATTTTATCAAGTAAAAATTCCATACTATTTATAGGATTTAACTGGGAAAGCAGTTTTCTTAATATCAATACTCTATTTATAACATCTTCCTTAAGAAGCAAGTCTTCTCGTCTTGTTCCGGATTTATTAATATCAATTGCGGGGAATAATCTTTTATCTGCAAGACGCCTGTCCAGCACCAGCTCCATGTTGCCGGTCCCTTTAAATTCTTCGAAAATAACCTCGTCCATTTTACTGCCTGTCTCTATAAGCGCGGTTGCAATAATAGTCAAACTTCCTCCGTTTTCAATATTTCTTGCGGCTCCGAAAAAGCGTTTTGGACGTTGAAGAGCATTAGAATCGACTCCGCCAGATAAAACCCTACCTGACGGAGGCGCCACGGAATTGTATGCTCTGGCAAGTCTGGTAATACTATCTAACAATATTACTACATTTTTTTTATACTCGGTTAAACGTTTTGCTTTTTCTATTACCATTTCCGCTACCTGAATATGTCTTTCCGCAGGCTCGTCAAAAGTGGAGCTTATAACCTCTCCGTTTACCGAACGTTGCATATCTGTAACCTCTTCGGGACGTTCGTCTATAAGCAGCACAAACAAAACAACATCTTTATGATTTGCAAGTATGCTATTTGCAATCTTTTTTAAAAGAATCGTTTTTCCTGTTCTGGGAGGGGATACTATCAACCCTCTTTGTCCTAATCCTATGGGAGACATAAGGTCCATAATTCTTGTGGCATAATCTTTCTTATCAGATTCAAGATTTATCTTTTCGTCAGGAAATAACGGCGTAAGATTGTCGAACAAGATTTTTTCTCTCGATATTTCAGGGTCAGCAAAATTAATAGCCTCTATTTTTAAAAGGGCAAAATATCTTTCGGCTTCTTTAGGGCTGCGAATTTGGCCGGAAACAGTATCGCCGGTTTTTAAATTAAAACGTCTTATTTGTGAAGGTGATATATAAATATCATCGGCGCCGGGCAGATAATTGCAATCGGGACTTCTTAAAAATCCAAAGCCGTCGGGTAAAACCTCCAGCGTTCCTTCTCCGAAAATCATTCCGTTTTTTTCCATTTGAGCCTGAAGCAAAGCAAAAATGAGCTCCTGTTTTTTCATGCCTGCGATGCCTTCTATTTCCAGATCTTTGCCCATATTCATAAGATCGCCAATATCTGCGTGTTTTAACTCGATAATATTCATATCTCTCCTTAAATTTTGATTAATATGTTCGGAAAATTCATCTTTAATTTGCAACTCAAAAATAATAGTAAAGGGATAAAAAAGCCCGTTTAAAAATAAAAACACAATTTATGCATCAACATACTAATAGTAGTGTTAGAATTGTTTTTATTTTTTTATTATAAAGGCTTATTATGCGCGCAACAGAATATAAAATAGTTTTATTGGTTTTTCCGACAGTTGAATCGATATTTGTAAGATTCTTTTTGAGGTAATAATCTCCCTGCGATAGGAAATCCATAAATAATATATTTTTGAAAAGCTATATTATGCTATATTAAAAGTCAAGGAGATTTTTTGCAAAATAATTTAAAGGAGCGTTTTGTTTTTTATGGCTTTGTTGGGCAATCGTTTTAAATTAAGATATAAATGGAGAATCGTCCGTTATGAAAAGAATAAAGAGATAACTCGCTTTACTTGAAGCGAGAAGAGGTATTCTTTTTTACTTGTCATTTTTACGAGCAAAATTCTTAATAAAAATATAAAAGGCAATTTTGATTTATAACCAAGCGGTTTGTTGAAGTTAAAGGCGTATAAAGATTTTAACTGCAGGAGCGCTTAACATACTTTTGGGATTAAAATTTTTATCCAAACTATAGAATCGGACAAAGGAGTAGGTTGTAAATCGAAATTTAAAAGAAATGAAAATTAATATATTTATAAGCGCATGCTTGGCGGGCAAGCCTACAAGATATGATGGAAAATCTAATAAAATTGACAATGATTTTTTTAAAAAAATATCCGCAAAATATAATATCTTTCCTTTTTGTCCCGAAACCGCAGGAGGGCTCGGCATTCCACGCAGTCCCTGCGAAATAGTCAAAAGGTTTGATACGGACAATATTTATAAGAGATATATAATAAAGGACAAGAATAATGATGACTTTACCAATTATTTTATAAAAGGCGCTTTATTATCTTTGGAGTATGCAAAAAAAAGAGACATTAAGTTTGCGATATTAAAAGAGGGTAGTCCTTCCTGCGGCGTCTCTTATATTTATGACGGCTTTTTTTCCGGCAAAAAAATGGAAGGAAAAGGGGTTACGGCATATTTATTTGAAAAAAATGGGATATTATGCTTTAATGAAATGTATTTTTTGAGAACATCTCCATTAACTACTATATAGCTCAAGAACATGAAATCAAAAAAATAAATTACAGATATCCTCTTTGTTATTGGAGTGGAAAAGTTTAATGATTAGAAAATAGGAGGGAGAAAAGAGATGAGAGAAAAAATATCATTGCATTTAACCTATATTACATTTTGGATTGCAATAATATTTTTTTTTATATTCCTCGGACATTTTATATTTGAAGGGTTGAATACGATCAGCTTCATTTTTGTTATTTGTATGGTAAGCTTATTAGTGATTATTCAATTTATTAGATCGAGATTAACAAACAATAAAAAGTTAATATATATCTCATTATTATTGCTAAATAATATATTATTTATTTGTTCTATTTTTTATATAAGTTGTCATGTTTCGTGAAGAGTCTAACCAACTAAAGAAGCGGGGAATATGAATTTATTATTAAAACTTTCCGTATTAATTGACAATTTAAACAAAAGAGCCGGTAAAATAGCCGGATACGGCGCAGCGCTTATGGTATTGGTTGTTTTTGTCGATGTTGTAATGCGGTATGTCTTTAAATCCAGTTTTGTATTTACTCAGGAATTGGAATGGCATTTATTTGCTTTTGTATTCCTTATAGGCGCTGGGTATACTCTGTTTTCGGACGGTCATGTTCGCGTTGATATCTTTTATCAAAAACTAAGCGCAAAAGGCAGGGCTTGGGTTAATCTTATAGGAGTTCTTCTATTTTTAATGCCCGGATGTTTTGTAATAATTAAAACCTCGCTGGTATTTGTTTATAATTCATGGGCGGTATTGGAAGGCTCGTCGGATCCCGGCGGCATACCTTTAAGATTTATCGTTAAATCTTTTATACCTATAGGATTCGTTTTCGTGTTTTTGCAGGGACTTTCTCTCGGTATTAAAAGTCTTGCCATTATAACCGAAAAAGATATTAAACAAGGATAAGCGTTATGGAATATTTACCTGCTTGGATGTTTTTGGCAATGACTATTTTAATTATGGCGGGATTTCCTATTACCTTTACCCTTATGGGCGTTTCTCTTGCGTTCGGTCTAATAGGTTTCGGATGGGATTTTTTCAATCTTCTGCCTTTGCGTATATGGGGAGTAATGACAAACGTTACGCTTATGGCGGTTCCGCTTTTTGTTTTTATGGGGGTTATGTTAGAGCGTTCCGGGCTTGCCGAAGAATTATTAGATACAATGGGGCTTCTTTTCGGAAGAATAAAAGGCGGGCTGGCAATATCGGTAGTGATTGTAGGAGCGTTGCTCGGAGCCTCTACCGGCATAGTAGGCGCTACTGTGGTAACAATGGGGCTTTTATCCGTGCCTACAATGTTAAGGCGCGGTTATAATAAAAGTTTAATTACGGGAACCGTTTCCGCTTCCGGAACATTAGGACAAATCATACCCCCGAGCATAGTTTTGGTGCTTATAGGAGATATAGTAGGAGTGCCTGTAGGGGATCTTTTTCGGGGAGCGATATTTCCGAGCTTGCTGCTTGTTCTTCTTTATGTTTGTTATGTTTTAATTATTTCGTATATTAAACCTTCTCTTGCTCCTCCTTTGCTGAAAAGCGAACTTGACGCTTTGACTTTTCCGATATTATTTAAAAAACTTGCAAAAGCCTTATTCCCCCCCCTTTTTTTAATGCTTACAGTTCTCGGCTCTATATTTGCGGGCATAGCTTCGCCTACCGAAGCCGCCGCCGTAGGAGCTGTAGGCGCTACTTTTCTTACTATAATAAATAAAAAACTTAGTATAAAAATTTTAAAAGAGGTTATGGATTCCACTACCAAGCTAACCTGTATGGTTTTTATTATTCTGGTAGGCGCCGCAGCATTCGGGCTTGTATTTCGAGGACTTGGAGGGGATCGTCTTGTTCGGGATTTTTTGGGGGGCATTGCCGCAGTTCATGGAAAATGGTTTGTGTTGGCAATGGTAATGGGGCTTATATTCGTAATAGGCTTTTTTTTGGATTTTATAGAGATTGCTTTTATTCATGTTCCTGTTTTGGCGCCTATTATGATAGAATTCGGGTTTGATCCCGCATGGTTTTGTATTTTAATAGCGTTAAATCTTCAAACCTCCTTTATGACGCCGCCGTTCGGGTTTTCTCTTTTTTATTTAAAAGCGGTTACCCCCCCGCAAATAAAAACTGGAGATATTTACAAAGGTATTATACCTTTTGTCTTTATCCAATTAATAGGGCTTTTATTAGTGATACTTTTCCCACAGCTTGTTTTGTGGCTTCCGGGCTTATAAAAAAGTAAAAAAATTGACATCTACGAACTCATATATTAAGTGTCGTCAAATAGATTTTTATATAGCCGAGCTATCAAGACAGAAAATAGTAACGATATCTAAATGTTATATGACATAATGAATAAACAAAGAAAACATGAAAAAAATGATAAATATAACCTTTATAATTGCCTGCATATCAATATTAGTAATCATTTTCCTTTTAACATATTTACAGAAATCACACAGGTCAAGACAAGAGATGGAACGATTAATTGAAATGGTTGCCGCAGACGGCGTTTTTACCCCCAACGAAAAAATTTTAATAACAAAATTGTCCAACGAGATGGGCTTCAATTATAAGACCATCATAGAATCCGTCAAAGAAAGAATAGAAAATTTAAATAATAAACCGGAAACGGAATTAATCGACTATAATAAAAAAAACGGAAAGGACTTTGAAAATTTTATCGTTCCAAAATTCAACGAAAAATATTTTAAAATAAAAGAATGGAGGGGAGACAAATACGCTAATGGACGTTACTCCAAAACGAACTTATATCCGGATATTTTATTGGAATTTGAATTAAACGAAAAAAAAGCCGAATTTGCCATTGAGTGTAAATGGAGAAGTAAGTATTATAAAGGGGGAATTGAATTCGGCTCAAAAGAACAACTTAAACGTTATCAAGAATTTGGAAACAGTAGGCATTTGCCTGTTTTTATAGTTTTGGGAATCGGAGGAACAGGAGAAGATCCGAATCGGCTTTTTATTATTCCGATAGAAGATATTGAATCTAACTTTATTTCCATTAATAAACTGGAAGCTTTTGAAAGAAAAATTGAAAACAAGTTTTATTTCGATATTTCTAAAAAAGAACTTAAATAACTACCGTCCATATTACAATATTTTTGCATTGCCTCCGGAACAAGCCGATTTGAATAAGCGTAATATAAAACCATAAATTAATATAGGACGAATTTTCAATCATTATTTTTTATTTGCGAGGCGGTAATTTTATTTTTTAAACTTCTCGCTGGTAAGTTTTGATTATATACTTTATTTCGGCATTGTAATACTGTATTAAAATCAAATTAACGGCGTCTTAACCAAAGAAAGAATCGATTATGAGCGAGGAATTATTACAAAGTGATTTGATTAAAAATTTCTCCAAATAGGAAGTTGAAATTTTTATAATATCGGCGTTATAATCGTAACGGCTTACAAAAATCAAGAAGATAAAATTTTTCGTTAATGTTGAGCTTAATAAAATTTCCGAAATTGGAATTGAGTTTTAAAGCAAAGCTTAATTAACAACAAACCTTAAATACATATTTTAAAAATAAAATGCTCAAACCACATATAATATCAGTAGTAGGCAAATCCAATTCCGGTAAAACAACCTTAATAGAGAAACTAATAAAAGAGATAAAAAAACGAGGTTATAAAATTGGAATTATAAAACACTCTTTGCACGGTTTTGATATGGATAAGTCCGGTAAAGACAGTTTTAAACATGCCGCCGCAGGAGCCGATACCGTTATGGCGGCGTCTTCCTCTAGAATCGGCATTGTAAAGAGGGTAACATCCGATAATCCGGACGAATTAAAAAAATATTTTCAAGATGTCGATATAGTAGTAACCGAAGGATACAAAAAAGCGGGTAAACCGAAAATAGAAATATTCAGGCAAGAAATACATAAGGAGCCTCTTTGCATAAAAGACGACACTCTTTTTGCATTTATTACCGATAGCGACATTAAATTAAACGTTCCTAAATTTAAAACCTCCGAAATCGAAAAACTAACCGATTTAATAGAAGAACGTTTTCTTAAATAAAGAGCGTAGAATGCAGAACCGACGGATTAAAAGGAAATAATAAAGAAATTTTTCGCTTTGCTTGACAAGACAAAAAACGGTTTAAGCTATGAATAAAAACAACTGGGCGGATATTTTAATAGATTCTTACATACAATTTCTTATTGTAGAAAAAGGATTATCCGAAAACAGTATTGCTGGATATGCTCATGATATAAAAGAATACCTCGGCTTTTTAAATAAAAAAAATATAAATAAAATTGCCGAAAAAGATACGGCTTTTATTCTGGAATACCTTATAGCATTACAAAAAGCAAAGTTAAGTCCAAGAACAAGAGAGCGTCGAGTTTGCGCTATAAAAGGTTTTTATAAATTTTTTGTTCAAGAAAAAAAACTTAAAAGCGACCCTTCAAAATTTATAGAGCTTCCGAAAAAAGGCTTAAAACTGCCGGATATTCTTTCTGTTTCGGAAATCGAGCGCCTTATAAAAGCGCCAGATATAAAAACTGCCAAAGGCTTGCGAAACCGCGCTATGCTAGAGCTTTTATATGCCGCGGGGATGAGAGTATCGGAACTTATACATATAAAAGTTGCCGACATTAATATGCACGCCTGCTTTATAAAAATTTTCGGCAAAGGCTCCAAAGAAAGAATTGTTCCTATAGGTTTATGCGCAAAAAATAACATAGCAAAATACCTTGAAACCGCAAGGCAAAAAATTTTAAAAGATAAAACAAGTTCCTATATGTTTATTACTGGATCGGGCAAACCAATGACGAGACAAGGCTTTTGGAAAAATCTAAAAAAATATGCGACCGCTTCAGGCATAACAAAAAAAATAACCCCTCATACTTTCAGGCATTCTTTTGCAACGCATCTTGTAGAAGGAGGAGCCGATTTAAGATCCGTTCAAATAATGTTAGGGCATTCCGATATATCTACTACTCAGATTTATACCCATATAGCGTCAGGGCGTTTAAAAGAGATACATACCCGCTTTCATCCGAGAGGATAGAACCGCAAAATTTTTACAGCGCCGTAAAACCGAGCATTTTTTTACGCAAAAAAATTTTTAAAGAGGAAAGCGTATTAAAAGAAAGGATATTTTTCTTTTAAAAGTGAAAAAACAGGTTTTTTATTGACAATTTCAAGCCTTCATTATATATTAAGATCAGAATCTGAAATTGCTCTGAACGGAATTGAAATAAAAAAAGAACTGGAACAGAACGGAAATTGAGTCGAAAAAAAGGGTAAAGGTAGTCCACCTTTACCCTTTTTTTGTCGATTTTGTTTCGGCTTCAAGTTTTAAATCGGCATAGAAGCCTGTTCCAAATGATGTTGCGGCTGCGCCTGCAATTAATATGATAATTATAAAGCTTATATATATTATTTGGTTATTTATTGCTAATAATTTGGCCATTTTTAATAGCAAGATAAAAATAAAGACTACAATGACAAATTTTAACGTATAGTTAAGAAATGGTATATAATAATCAGTATGAAAATGAGGACATTGACCCGAAAAAAAATTATATAATGTATGAATTGCAAAAATTATACTTCCTATTATTCAATGACGCTTGTAGTTCATTTATTTATCTCCTACTTTGCTTTGTATCTCCTTATATTGTTCAAATATTTTTTCCAAAACAGGTCCGTTGTTTAATGCTCCGCTATGGGTAAACTCAAGGGCTTTTATATAATCTGCATTGTATTTATAATATTCATGAGACTTTTCTAAAACTCCAAGAACCGATTCGGCTGTTCCGCTAAAGCCTCCGTGAACTCCTGCCATATCCGGTTGCGGCT
>JAOZTP010000060.1:9195-11755 GCA_029939135.1 Desulfobacterales bacterium | reverse complement strand
TTTTACGGACGGACTCGAAGCGGACAAAACCGCGCCTGCTCCGATAGATAGCGATTTTATATCGCGCCATCTGGAGCATCTTAAAAAGACTAACAAAGGAGTATTTAATAACTTCAAGAAGGTTAGTCGTTACTAACAACAACTCTTCTTGCTCATAAGAAGATACAAGAATAAAAAAGGGGAAGCAAAAAAGGCTTCCCCTTTTTTTATATAATTTTTTATCCTCGCTTACGCCCATAGCATTACAAGCGGCATAAAAAATATCTCTTAAAATAAAAAACTGCTTTATCATTCTCTTCATCATTCTTTTTGATAGTTATCATATAATAATTAAGCTCTACTTTATATCTAACCATTTAAAATCAATTATAAAAAAACCGTTTATGTATCAATTTTTATAACCCTTAAATATGTTGATATAAAAAACGCAAAAATTTTAAATAGTTGCCAAGCTTTAATTATTAAACTTGCATTTAACCCGCAAATTTGCTTAATAAAAAACGCTCTAAACGAAACTCTGACAACTGAAAACCGGAATGATAATTATGATAATGAACTGCAATTGCCCGAAAAAGAGAACGCCTACGCATACCAAAGAAGACGAGCAAGATAACCGCATTAGAATCGGAATACTTATAGAATCTTTTAACTGCGCCAAAAGCCTTTATGATACCGTCCGTGAATTACAAAAAAGCGACAAAGTAAAACTATTCTTTCTGTTAAACGAAAACCGAAAAATAATTATACATAAAACAAAGTTTTCAACTGCCATAAAACAGAGATATAAAGCTTTAAAACTTGCCTTTTTTAACGCCGTAACTAATGCGGAAAATAAAATGTTATCCTTTTTTTATAAAGATATAAAAGAGTATAACAGAAGCTATAATATAAAAGAATTTATAAATAATAACATACTTTGTATAAACCCAATTTTTTACGCTTCCCAAAACCTTATTACATATTCAAATAAAGATATTGAAAAAATCGGATCGCTGAATTTGGATATAATTATTAAAGGGAATATTTGCGGAGAGTTAGAAGAAAAAATAATAAACTGCCCCAAAAAAGGCATAATATACTTTCGACACATTGACGCTGACTGGCGGTCTGCCGGATTTTGGGAAGTTTATTTAAAAAAAGCTTCAACCGAATTTATTATAGAAATCTTCAACCGTAAATATAACGAAGGCATAATTTTATTTAAAGGAAAAATACAGACAAAACGATCCTATACCGAAAACCGTATTCATCTTTATAATACCGCAAACCCGTATTTTGCCAAAATCATATTGAAAAGCGCCTTTAACAACCCTATTCCTCTGCCGGATAAAAAACCGTATTTTAAAAAAACCCCCTCCTTTATACATACAATATTATACCTGTTTAAAACATGCCGAATATTTTCATCCTTAATAATTAAAAAATCGGCTCTTAAAAAAAATCAAAAATGGGGCGTAGCTTTTACAAAAAAAACTTGGCATAACACAATATTAAGTCAAGGAGTCAGAATAAAAAACCCGAAAAACCGTTCCTTTGCCGATCCTTTTGTTATTACAAAAAATAAAAGAACAATCTGCTATGTCTCCGATTACTCTTATACTACAAAAAAAGGATCCGTTACGGCAATTGAAATCATTGGGAATAAAAACTATAAAATACTCGAACCCGTAATAAAAGAGCCTTTTAATCTCTCCTTTCCTTATATTTTTCAGTATAAAGACAAATTATATATGGTTCCGACAACCCATATGACAAACTCGATACCTCTTTATAAATGTATAAATTTTCCTTTAAAATGGAGGCGTCAAAAAAATATTTTCAACAATGTTAACGCATCCAATACAATGATATTTGAAAAAAATAAAAAATGGTGGATGCTGACAAATATCGCCCTTAAAGGAAGCAAAGATCATTCCGCTGCTCTTATGGCTTATTACGGCGACAACCCTCTATCAGACAACTGGGTTGCGCATAAATCAACTCCCCTTATTTTAGACAGCGCCATTGCAAAAAACGGAGGAATACTCGAAGCATATACAGGCTTTCCATTCCGAGTAAGACAGAAGCAAGGGTTTAACCTCTCCGGAGAGGCTTTAAGCCTTGCAAAAATAACCGAACTAACCCCGTCTATTTTTAAGGAGGAAAAAATCATAAATATTTACCCTGATTTTTTTAAAAAAATAAAAGGATGCCATCATCTTCACAGCAACGGCAAATATACGGTTTACGATTATTTAAAATAAATAAACCATCTTATTAATCCTTGCATTTAAATCGCAAATTTGCTTAATAAGATTGCGGCGTTCAGATAAATATAAGCATAGAAAAAGCCTATGACTACATTATAAACGCAAAAAACAATGATAAATTTTGACGAGCGTTATTTTTGCTTGTCATTTCGACGAGCGCAGCGAGGAGAAATCCCTTTATTAAAACTATAAACAGAAAAAAACCTTATTTCTAAAAAAAATCAGACATAAAACATAACAATGAAATTTCGGCGGATAACAAAGCGGTTTGTTCGTTTGCAAGGCGGATAATATTTTTAACCGTAGGAATA
>JAOZTP010000060.1:0-9095 GCA_029939135.1 Desulfobacterales bacterium | reverse complement strand
CATAGAGTATTTCGAGAATTAAAATTATTATCCAACGCCAAAAACGGGCAAATTGTAAAGTTGTAAATTAAAATCTAATGATAAATTATAACAATGAAATTTCGGCGGATAACAAAGCAGTTTGTTCGTTTGCAAGGCGGATAATATTTTTAACCGTAGGAATACATAGAGTATTTCGAGAATTAAAATTATTATCCAACGCCAAAAACGGGCAAATTGCGAAGTTATCCGCCGAAATTTAAATAGAGGAAATAAAAAAAAATGACATCTTACACAATATCCCTTGCGGGAAAAGGCGGAACAGGAAAAACCACCGTTTCAGGACTTTTAATAAAATATCTTATGGAAGCAGGAAAACAACCGGTATTAGCCGTTGATGCGGATAGCAACGCCAATCTTAACGAAGTGTTAGGGGTAAAAGTTACCGAAACCCTTGGCGGCGCCAGAGAAAAAATGAAAAAAGGAGACGTTCCATCAGGAATGACAAAAGATATATTCATATCTATGAAATTGGAAGAAGCGGTAATAGAATCCGAAAATTTCGATCTCGTGGTTATGGGACAGCCGGAAGGGCAAGGCTGCTATTGCGCGGCAAATACGCTTCTTACCGCCTTTTTAGAAAAACTAACCGATAATTATCCTTATATAGTTATTGATAACGAAGCCGGAATGGAGCATATAAGCCGATTAACTACAAAAAACGTAGATATACTCCTTCTTGTGTCGGATACTTCAAGAAGAGGAATAGAGGCTGCAATAAGGATTGCCAAACTTGCAAAAAAATTAAATATAGGGGTAGGCAAAAGCTTTTTAATCATTAATCGGGTAAAAGAAAAATTATCCGACGCCATATTAAAAATGTTGGAAAAAGAAAATATTACTCTTGCGGGAACAATCTCTGCAAACGACATGATATACAAATACGATTTCGACGGCAAGCCTACCGTCCGACTGCCAAAAGATTCCAAAGCGGTTATCGAAGCTTTTAAAATATTCGATAAAATAATAGCGTAAAAACAATTACTCTTTTGCTTATTTTGGCGGTATTCAACCGACTTTAACCGAAATATAAAAAAAAGGACGGCGCTTATGAAAAAAACAGGTTTTTTATACGACAAAAGATACCTTAAACATCTTACTGGCGCATATCATCCCGAAATTCCGGAAAGATTAACCGCTATTGTAAAAGGAATAACCGAGGCGGATTTTTTCTCTTCCATAATAAACATAGAAGCAAAACCGGCGGATTCGGAAGCAATAGAAACGGTTCATACAAAAGAATACATAAAACGTTTTCATAACGCCTGCTTAAATCATGAAAGCATATTTGATTGCCCGGACAATCAAATATGTTCCGACAGCTACGACATAGCCCTGCTATCCGTAGGAGGCGTCCTTACGGCTGCGGATATGATAATGGAAGGGAAACTTAACAACGCTTTTTGCGCAATAAGACCTCCCGGACACCATGCGGAAACAGATCAAGGAATGGGCTTTTGCTATTTTAACAACGTAGCAATAGCCGCAAGGCATCTTCAACGCAAATGGAATATAAAACGGGTAGGCATAATAGATATAGACGTTCATCACGGGAACGGAACCGAGCATATATTTGAAAAAGATCCGAGCGTATTTTACTATTCTATACATGAACATCCCTCCTTTGCATATCCCGGAACGGGACGGGATTTTGACATAGGAAAGGACGAGGGAACCGGATTTACAAAAAATTCTCCTGTTCTTCCCGGAAGAGGAATAGAAGAATACACAAAACTGTTTACGCAGGACTGCATTCCTGCATTTGAAAAATTTAAACCGGAAGTAATTATAATCTCTACCGGATTCGACGCTCACGAAGATGACGAAATGTCTCGAATACAACTTTCGACGCAAGGCTTTTCTTGGCTTGCCGAACAAATAACAAACCTTGCGAACAACTATTGCCAAAGCAGACTCTTATCCGTTTTGGAAGGCGGATACTGCATAAAACGCCTGCCGGAACTTGCAAGAAATCATATAAAAATTTTGTTAAACTCATAAAGGAGATTGCAATGTTTATAAATAAATCTATGACTGTAAACGTTATTAAAATTACCGAGGATAAAACCCTTGCCCAAGCAAAAGAAAAAATGGCGAAGCATGGCGGAATAAGACATCTGCCTGTAGTTGACGGCGCCAATACCCTTATAGGCATAATTACGGACAGAGATGTAAGAAGCGCGCTTCCTTCAAGCCTTGACGTATGCGCTACGGACATACATGCCGCATCCGAAAAACTTAAAGTCAAAGATGTAATGACAAAAAAAACGGTTGTTATAACATCGGAAGGAACCATCCAAGACGCTCTTTTATTAACCCAAAAATATAAAGTGGGCGCTCTTCCGGTAGTTGACAACAGCAAAAAATTAATAGGCATAATATCTGTGCGAGACCTTTTAAGAGCGTTTATAAACGTATTGGGAATAAAAGAGCCCGGAACTCTTCTTTGCATTATAGTGGATGATAACTTCGGAATAATGAAAAAAATAACGAACGCCATATATGAAGAAAAAATATCAACAGGAAGCATACTTGTGGCAAGATACTGGGAAAAAAACAAAAGAGCCGTATTTCCTTATCTTTTAACCCAAAACGTAACAGGCATAAAACGCAGATTTAAGAACCTCGGTTTCCGGCTTCTCGACCCTATGGATTGGAGCATTGAAACGGAGGAAAAATAAATATTCCCTTTTTATTATGTTCGGAGACGTCCAAGTTGTTTGACCCGCTTTGCGCTTGCCGATTAGGAAAAAACCTTGAACCTCTCCGAATATAATCATCTTCTTTTTGCCTCCATATTCTCTATCCATAACCCATTATCCTACAAAAAATTATAAAGGCTTCCATTTTCCTTCAACCTCGCAAGCCCCCTCCCCTCCTGTCCAAGGAGGCATCGTAACCCTTACCGCTGTAAGGGGTTCGCTTTCGAAAGAACGAAATTGAAAAGAAACCCCTACGAGAATCGTTAAACATAAGCCCGGCTTTACCGCAATTACCTTTTCCCGCTCTCCTTGCCTGCGCCACATTTCGCCTTCGCCCGTAAGAAAAAACCAAATCTCTTCAACCGTTTTATGAGCAACCGAAACCGCAAACCGATAAAATAAAATTAATTTAACAAAATAGCCAAGCGCCCTCAAACATTAAAAAAGGTTGCAAACATAGCTCAGCTATGCTTACAAAACATTTTACGGCAAAACAATTTGATATCCGACATGCCTTAAACCTATAAAATAGAAAATAATATTGGAAACTATAAAAATTTTCGGTATAAAACAATTGGCAAAGCCGTTGCGCAATAAAAAAATTACCTTAAGCGTAACTGGATTGCGCAAAAAACATCAACATATAATAAACTTTAAATATTAAAACCCTTATAAAATGACAAATAAACCCAAATTTAAAAATCCGGTATCCTTTTTATCCGCCAAAGATATAAAAAGACGAAAAAAAGAATTTATTATTATAGCTTTTATTATAGCAATAGTAGCGGTTTCAACCTTTATTGAAGCAAAGGTTATAAGGCTCGGCGCAGACTTTCCCATATCAAACGCCATCTTAATGTTTATACTAATAGATATAAACGTAATCCTATTAATCTTTCTTTTATTTTTGGTGTTTAGAAATTTAGCCAAACTTCTATACGACAGAAGCAACAAAGTTATGGGTTCAAAGCTTAGAACAAAGCTTGCCGTATCATTTATAACAATGACCCTTTTGCCTACTACCGTTCTTTTTTTCTTATCCATAAGCTTAATGACAACTAGCATAAAATTCTGGTTTGGATCCGGCGTAGAAAAGGCTTTGAACAACTCCTTATCCGCAGCGGAATCGACTTATGATTATATAGATGCGAACAACCGTTTTTATCTTCAAAAAATATCCGACGAAATCCAAAGCAAAAAATTTTTAAAAAATAACAAAAAAGAGGCGTTAAAAAATTATCTTCAAGATACTTTAAAAAATTTCAATATAGACGGGGTGGAAATATACGATAAAGACCTTAATAGAATCTCCTTTTATGCAAAACAGCCTTTAGACCCTATTAACCGCAAAAATTTAAGCTCCCAAAAAAATAATAAAAATATAAAAACCGCCTCTTATAAAACCGAACAAGGCGAAATTATAAGAACCATATCCGCCATACCTTTTGGAACGACAGATGATCTGGCAAAAGCTTTTGCGGCGGCTTCAACCATTTTGTCTCAAGAGCTTTTAAATAAAATGAACTCAATATCAAAAGGTTATGAAGAATACCGACAAATAAAAAAGTTTAAAAAACCTATCAGAAACGCATACTATATAACCTTTTTTACGGCGGCGTTTTTAATACTATTCTTATCCTTATGGTTGGGCTTTCATCTTGCAAGAACAATAAGCATACCTATACAGGAGCTTGCAGAAGGTTTAAAGAAGGTAGCCGGAGGCAATCTTGATATAAAAGTTGAAACAGTTGCGGACGAAGAAATGGGAAGCCTTGTAAATTCTTTTAATAAAATGACAAAAGATTTAAAATTCGGAAGAGAACAGCTTGAAGCCGCCACCCGAAAATTAAAGGAAAAAAATGCGGAAATAGAGGAAAGACGCCGTTATATGGAGATAGTTCTTAAAAATGTTTCCGCAGGCATAATATCGATCAATGCGGAAGGCAGGGTAGCCACAATAAACAAATCCGCCGAAAAAATGCTTAATATCTCTTCGGACCAAATAATATCCGAAAATTATAAAAACCTGTTAAAGTCTCAATATATTAATCTTGTTAAAGATATAAAAGAAAAAATAAAAACCGAAAATTCTTATATCCTTCCGATACGCCTTACCATAAAAGGTAAAACAAGAAATTTTATGACCCATATAATCGCATTAAAAGATGAAGCCAAAAAATTAATAGGCACAGTTATAGTATTTGACGACCTAACCGAATTGGAAAAAGCCGAAAGGATGGCGGCTTGGAGAGAGGTTGCAAGAAGAATAGCTCATGAAGTAAAAAACCCTTTAACCCCTATAACCCTTGCGGCTCAGAGATTACAAAGAAAATATTATAAAAAAGTAAAAGAGCCGATATTTTCGGAATGCACAACCACAATAATAGATCATGTAGAGTTAATAAGAAACCTTGTAAACGAGTTTTCCGAATTTGCTCGATTTCCTACGGCGCATCCAAAGCTGGACAATATTTTAAATATAATAGAAGAGACCTTAATACCTTATAAAAATAATCATTTAAACATACAATTTACCTTTAAAGCGACAAATGAAATCCCGAAAATAAATATAGATAAAAACCAAATAAAACAGGCGCTGATGAACCTGTTGACAAACGCTGTCGCCTCAATAGATAATACCGGCGAAATAACCGTTCTTTTATCTTACGACAAAATATTAAAAAAGGTAAGAATAGAGGTGGCGGACAACGGCAAAGGAATACCGGATAGAGAAAAAATAAAATTATTCGAGCCCTATTTTTCAACCAAAAAAAAGGGAATGGGGCTTGGGCTTGCAATAGTTAATACCATAATATCGGATCATAACGGAACCATATCGGTTTCCGACAATAGTCCGAAAGGGGCAAAGTTTGTTATAGAGCTTCCGGTATAAAAAAAATTTGCATAACCTTTTATCTTGTATGTTTTTGACGTTATGCTTCAATTTTAATGCTTACGCCCCAATAAACAAAAGAAAACCCTTTTAACGACGCAAGATTATAAAACGGTTGTTATTTTTAATCCTTTTGATAAAAAGCCTTATAACTTTTGTCCCTTAATAAAAAATAAAAACTATGATTTCCGTTATTATTCCCGTTTATAAAGAGGCTGAAAATATCGCTGCAATATCTGCGGAGGTAAACCGCGTTTTATCAAACGCCGGTTTTGAGCATGAAATAATATTAGTTGACGATAACTCCCAAGACGGAACCGAAAAAATATGCGCCTCTTTGATAAAAACCCTGCCTTTAAAGCTGATTATTCGCAAACAAAACAAAGGGCTTTCTCTTTCCGTAATAGAAGGAATAGAAAACGCCGCTTATCAAATAATAGTAGTAATGGACGCAGATTTTTCTCACCCGCCTTCGGCGCTTCCCCAAATAATAAATACCCTTTTAAAAGATAAGGCAGATTTTGTAATAGGCTCAAGATATATAAAAGGGGGAGATATTGATAAAAACTGGGGCGTTTTTCGGCGTATAAATTCAAAAATAGCTACTCTTTTGACAAAACCCTTAACAAAAGTAAAAGACCCTATGTCCGGTTTTTTCTGTTTTTATAAAAAAAGTATGCCTGACAAAAAAATATTATCTCCCGTAGGATATAAAATATGTCTTGAAATCATGACAAAAGGAAATTTTTTAAATATAAAAGAAATCCCTATCCGTTTTACTGACCGCTCAAAGGGAGAAAGCAAATTCGGATTAAAAGAACAGTTTAACTTTATTCTACATCTTATAAAGCTGTATCTTTTTGTATATCCTAACATAAAACAATTTATACTATTTTCCGCAGTAGGCGCGTCCGGTTTTGTAATAGATATTTCCGTTTATGTAGGATTGCAAAAACTATTTAACGCAAATCACATATTAGCAAGAGGATTATCCTTTTGGGTCGCCGCATCCTCCAATTGGGCGCTTAATAGAAACATTACCTTTAAAGCCGAAAACAAATCTTTAAAACTGAAACAATGGACTTTTTTCTTGATAGCCTCTTTACTTGGCTTTTCGGCAAACTTTGGAATATATTATTTTTTAACCAAATACATTCCCTTTTTTGAAAAATATCTTATAGCGGCTTTTATAATAGGAATATTTTTCGGATTATTTATAAACTTTATATTATCCGCCTCTTTTGTATTTAAAAAAAACAAATCGGATAAATAGTTTATATAAAAACCATTTTAGGCGTAAAAAATCATTAAAAGATTTCTCGCTTTGCTTGACATTACAGGCTTCTTATTTTCACATTGTTATTTCGACGAGTGCAGCGAAGAGAAATCCTTTAATTAAATTATAAACAAAAAAACGCCCGAAACTAAAATTAAATAAAAAAATCCAATATGAAATATATACTAATAACAGCGGCAGTAATCCGAGAAGCCGAATACCTTATATATCGGCTTAACAACCCCAGTAAAATAAAAATAGGAAACAAGCTTGCAATATCCGGCAGTATCGATAATAAAGCAGTGAAAATTGCAATAACCGGACCCGGCATAATAAACGCCGCTCATGCCGCAACTGCGGCTATCGAACAAAAACCGCCGCAATTAATAATACAAACAGGATGCGCCGGAGGCTTTAAACAGGCAGGCTTAAAAACCGGAGATATATGTATAGCCTCTGAGGAAATAGACGCCCAGCTCGGAATAGAATCCCAAGGCCGAGCATATTTACCGCAAGAACTCCCCTTCCCCTTATATATGAAGAATAAATCGGAAATAAAATCGGCATATCCGACAGATTTAAAATTATCGGAAAAATTCAAAAAAATCTTAAAAAAAAAACTTTGCGACGCATTAATAATGAGCGGAAAATTCATCACCGTTTCAACCGTAACCGCAACAGATAAAACTGCGCAAAAACATTTTGAGGCTTTTAACTGCATTGCGGAAAACATGGAAGGAGCCGCAACAGCTTATATTGCGCTTATTTATAACATACCTTTTATAGAAATAAGATCCATAAGCAACATATGCGGCAAAAGAGACAAGTCCGAATGGCGCCTTAAAACCGCTTTGAAAAAAAGCGGAAAAGCGGTTTATGAAATAATAAAAGAAATATAGCCGAGCAGGTTAGCAAAGCTCAACAGGACGAGTAACAATATCTTTTTTAAAAAACAGACGATTAGCATAAAAAAATGAAAAAAAGAATAATCGGAATCAACATAGCAAGAGCGCTTGCGGTTATTGGGATGATAATCGTAAACTTTAAAATCGTATTAGGAGAAATAGGAAATAACGCATTAAAAACCTTTGCGCATATATTCGACGGAAAAGCCGCCGCTACATTTGTAGTTCTTGCCGGCGTAGGCTTGGCGTTAATGACAAACTCGGTTATAAAAAACCAAAATCGTAAAAAATTAAAAATCGTAAAAAAACGAATAATAAAGCGGGCAATTTGTCTCTGTATAATAGGGCTTTCATACGTACCAATATGGTCTGCGGCCATACGTCATTTTTACGGAATATACATGATTGCAACCCTTCCGTTTATTAACAAAAAACCGAAACAAGCCTTAATAGCAGTGCTTGCTTTAATCTTTATCTATCCGTTTTTGCTTACGATTTACGATTATGAAACAGGCTGGAATTTTATTACGTTGGAATATAAAAACCTCTTTACCTTAAAAGGCTTTTTAAGAAATCTGTTTTATAATGGATTCCATCCAGTTATTCCTTGGACGGCGTTTATGCTTGTAGGCTTATGGTTCGGAAAACAGAATATAAGCGATAAAAAATTTATAAAAAAAGCGCTTATAATAAACTCTTGCGCCCTTATCATACTCCAATTCATTTCATACGGTTCAATTCGTATAATCTCAAAACTTTCTGGCGAAACAATAGAAAGCTTAACCGAAATATTAGGAACAAACCCAATGCCTCCTTTGCCGATATACATGCTAAACGGAATCTTTGCCGCATTAACAATAATATCCGCTTCCATTCTTATTTCCGAACAATTTAAAAATAGTAAAATCATAAATGCGTTAGATAAAACCGGACAACTTGCTTTAACATTTTACGGCGCTCATGTAATTATAGGAATCGGAATTGTCGAAGCGATAAATCCTTCAAAACTATGGAAATACTCAATAGAATTTTCAATAATATACGCTTTAATATTTAGTCTGCTTTGCGTCCTGTTTTCTATT
This sequence comes from Desulfobacterales bacterium, assembly GCA_029939135.1. Taxonomy (GTDB): domain Bacteria; phylum Desulfobacterota; class Desulfobacteria; order Desulfobacterales; family JAFDMD01; genus JAFDMD01. The sequence continues at coordinate 198 of JAOZTP010000060.1, read as the reverse complement.
GTTTGGCTGCGCTACAAAAAAACCGGACCATTGGAATTTATAATGCGAAAAATAACAGATTGATTATCGCTATATCAAACCCAAACAAAATAGAAAGTTGCGCAAGAGGCTTAATCTTTAAAATAGACGCTTATACTATAATATGATATGGCAAACATATTTTAAAAAAAACTGGCTTATTAAGTTTTACGGCTTTGT
>JAOZTP010000175.1 GCA_029939135.1 Desulfobacterales bacterium | reverse complement strand
CCGTCTATTGAAAAATTTCCTACGGTTCCGTTTAAATTAAGTTCCCCTTCGTTATTAAAGGTATTGTCTGCTCCTTCCATTAATAAGGCGTAATTTTCCGCAGATAATATTGAAAGGGTTCCGGTATTTGTAAAGGTATTGCCTCCGTCTAACATAGCTATTCCGTTGTAGCCGCTTTTTATTTCAACTGTTCCTTCGTTTGTAAATATGCCGTTTCCTCCGGCTATTCCGATTCCGTTATTATCCGAATCGGTTCCGGCGGATATTATTATTTTGCCGGCGCTTTGGTTTAAAAAATTAGCTCCGCTTCCGCTTGCATTGCCGATACCCGAAGCATTTGAGGTGATATTTATATTGCCTGAATTTATGAATATATCATTATCTCCTTTTCCGGTTTGTATTCCGCAGATTGATATATCTTCCATTATAATTGTTCCGGAGTTTATAAAATTATCGCTATCGTCCGCCATAGTAATACCCGGGCTATTATCATCGTAGTCGGTGTTGTTGTTTTTAATTATTATAACGCCGCTGTTGTTTAGATTGTCTGCGCCGGCTCCCATACTAACTCCTGCGTCATTTGTATTGTTGATTGATATGCTGCCTGTGTTTGTAAAGAAGTCATCGCCAGCTCCCATAGGGATTCCGCTGACGCCGGTTTCATTGATATCTATGCTGCCGTTATTGGTAAAATTATCGTTGCCTGATCCGGTAGTGATTCCAGCTCTTCCTGTTTCGCTAATAGATATGGCGCCGTTATTGGTAAAACTATCGTTGTTGTCTCCGGTAGTGATTCCAGCTCTTCCTGTTTTGCTAATAGATATGGCGCCGTTATTGATAAAATTATCGTTGCCAGATCCTGTAGTGATTCCAGCAGTTCCTGTTTCGCTAATAGATATGTCGCCGGTTTCAGCATTAATAAAGGTATCATTGCCCTTAGCCATAGATATTGCGGCACAGGCAGCATTGCTAATATTTATATTGCCAGCATTATATAGGTAATCGTTTCCTGTCGCCATCGCAATTCCGGCGTACTCTATATTTTCAATCGTTATGCTGCCGGTATTGTTTATTCTGTCGTCTCCAGCGCCCATTGATATCGCTTCTAATTTTATCGTAGAGTTAGCGTCTGCGCTTTTGATTGTTATACTTCCGGTATTAGTAAGATTATCGTCGCCCGCGCCCATTCTTATGCCTGCATCAGTAGGAGTATAGCTCTCTTGGCTCTGATTTAAGCCTTGTATCTCTATAATGCCGTTATTTGTAAAGCTGTCGTTTCCTGAGATTCTATCGAAAACATAATGGAAGTCGGCACTTTTACCTCCTTCTGCCGAATAGCCTGATCCGTAGCTAAAATCTATGCCGTCTCCTTCATCCGAAAATATGGAGATTTGACCGGAGGCATTATTTATAAAGGTATTGTTTCCGTCGTCAAAGTCTATGCCGTTATCGGTAGATGTTATGTTAATGGTTCCGGAGTTTACGAATGTATCGTTATCGGAATAGCCTACGCCGAATGTTACGTTTGTATCGTCTCCTAAATTTATGCCGTATCTTGAAGCGTTTATTTCGATATTGCCTACGTTTTCAAAGGTATCTGATGCGTTTCCCATATAAATTGCATCTACCGGAGCGTTAGTAATGTTAATAAAACCGGTAGAAGTATTAATATAAGTATCCGCGTCTTGGGTAGTGATTATCGGCGAAGATACTGTTCCTGCATTATTTACGTCTTGAGCCTGCGCCGTTGTTGCGGCGCTCAAAATAAAAATAATAGAATAAAATAAAAATAGTTTTTCATCAATTTTTCCTTATAATTTCGATTATATTAAACTATCCCAAAAATATTTTTTTGCGGAATCCGAATATAACCTTGTTATTATATAAGCCGCTTTTTTATATGAAGAGAATCAGTAGCAATTAGAAGAAAAGAATTTACAGGTTTCATGTGTCGACAGTTTAAAACGATTTTGCTATATATATATATTTTAATTTTAATTTCAATAAAAATTTTATTTAGAATAATATATTTAAAAAAATAGGCTGTTTTATTTTATTATTCCGAAGCTTTGCCATTCGTTTGTAGCGTCGCAAAATTTTACCGATACATTTTCCACTTTTGCGTTCGGCGAGCCTTTTTTTGTCCATTCCATTAATTTGTTAAGCTTATCTTTTGCGCCTTCCGCAATTATTTCGACGCCGTTGTCTTCAAGGTTTTTAACGGTTCCGGTTAAGCATAGACGCTTTGCCTCTTCTTTTGTATATACTCTAAAATATACTCCTTGCACTTTGCCTGTTACATATAGTTTTACGCGTTGTATCATTTTAAATTCCTTTGTTTAACTTCGTAGTTTGCCAGTTAGCGGCGTTATGCGAAAATTTTAATCCTCGAGATACCGCATATATTACTCCGGTTAAAATTTTTATCCGCCTTGCAAACGCCCAAACTGTTATGCCTCGCCCGCCTGAATAATGCGGTAAAATAAAAAAATAATTATGATTCTATTTTATATCTTGATTCTATTTAAAAATTAATATATCAAAAAAGTTTCGATTTCGGATGTATCATAAAAATATCAAAGAGGTCTATGAAAAATCGTATAGCGGAAATAACAAGAGAAACAACGGAGACCTCGGTATCGCTTAAACTTATGCTTGACGGAAGCGGAACCTACGAGGTTGAAACTCAAATACCCTTTTTAAATCATATGCTCAATCTTTTTTCGGCGCATAGCTTTTTTAATCTGTTTATTAAAGCAAAAGGGGATATTGAGGTTGACTTTCATCATACCGTAGAGGATGTCGGGCTGGTATTAGGCGAAGCTTTTGATCGGGCTTTGGGAGCGCGCGAAGGCATCAAAAGATACGGATATGCCGCCACTCCTATGGACGAAGCTTTGTCTTATATATCGGTTGATCTATCCAAAAGACCTTATCTCGTTTATAATATTTGCGATATTTTCGATAATTACGGAGATTTTGATATTTCTTTAACAAAAGAGTTTTTAAAAGCCTTTGTTTCAAAAGGAGGCTTAAATCTGCATGTCAACGTCCCTTACGGGGAGAATAAGCATCACGTAATAGAGGCGGTTTTTAAAGGATTAGGCAGAGCCTTATCCGAAGCCGTTTCATTTGATAAAAGAATAAAAGGCGTCCAATCTACAAAAGGCGTTTTTTAAATTTTTTTTTTTCTATGAAAGGATAGTTAATACAGATGAAAAGATTAATCTTAATCGCTTTGTTTTTGTTGTTATCCGTTTTAACGGTTTCTTGCGTTAAAACAAACCCGAATAATTTAAAACAGCCGGAA
>JAOZTP010000174.1 GCA_029939135.1 Desulfobacterales bacterium | reverse complement strand
ACAATGACCGCTTTTATACCTCTTTTATTTATATCCGGCATAATGGGCAAATTTATATCCATACTTCCAGAAGCGGTTTTGATTATACTTGCGGCGTCTCTTTTTGAAGCTTTCATTATTCTGCCCGCTCATTTAAAACATGCTTTAACCTTATCTTTGGAAAAACCTCCCGGAAAACTGCTTAGACTTCATGAAAAATTAAGAGAAAAGACGGAGGCAAAGCTTAGTTCGTTAATCAAAAACATATATACGCCGGCTATAAAACATATATTGAAAAACAGATACTTTGTTTTATCGGCGGGGATAGGAATACTTATAGTAACCTTCGGGCTTATAATAAACGGATATATAGCGTTTGTATTTTTTCCTAAAAGCGACGGCAATTGGATAATAGCCGAAATTCACTATCCGTTGGGAAGCCCGATTGAAAAAACGGAAAAAACAATCGAATATATAGAGCAAAAGGCTTTTGATTTAAATGAGATAATAAAAAAAGAATATAACATAGAAAAAGATATAGTAACCAATGTTTACGCCTTGGCGGGAATGATTCCCCGAAGAGATTGGAAGTCTGCAAGTTTCGGAGGAAATTGCGGCGAAGTATGGTTGGAAATAATAGGCTCCGAAGAACGTCCTAAAATTAATATAAGCATGGTATTAAATAAATGGCGTTCTACAACCGGAGATATACCCGGCATAGAGCGGCTTGCTTTTACGCAAGTGGGCGCGGGTCCGGGAGGAAATCCCATAGCGATACAGTTAGTAGGAGATACTTTTAAAACCCTTAAAAAAGCGTCGAACGAGCTTAAACTTCAAATAGCTACATACCCGGGAACGTTTGATATTACCGATAATTTTAAGACAGGCAAATCGGAAAAACAGTTTAGGTTAAAAGAGGGAGCCGCCTCTTTGGGCGTTAGCATGGCGGATATTGCAAAACAAATTAGGCAGGCTTTTTACGGCGAAGAGGCGGCAAGAATTCAAAGAGGAAAAGATGACGTAAAGGTTATGGTAAGGTATGACAAGGAAACCAGACGCAAAATCTCTTCGGTGCAAGACATGCGCATAAAAACCTCCGACGGACATGCCATCCCAATGGAAATTGTAGCGGATATTAGCTCCGGCAGAGCATATTCGGTTATCAACAGAGCGGACGGAAAAAGAATTATAACCGTAATATCCGATCTTGACGAAAGTATAGGAAATGCAAATAAAATAGTATCCGACTTAAAAGCCGATTTTTTGCCGAATCTTGTAAAAAAATATCCGGGCATAAAATTTGATCTCGAAGGGCAGGCGAAAAGAACAAAGGAATCAATAGACAGCCTAAAAACAGGGTTTCTTTTTGCCATAATGATAATATTCCTTTTGCTTGCAAGCCAGTTTAGATCATACTATCAGCCTATAATAATAATGCTGGCAATACCTTTCGGATTAATAGGGGCTATAGCGGGGCATATGATAATGGGGATACCTATATCTTTGTTAAGCCTATTCGGAATCGTAGCTTTATCCGGCATAGTAGTAAACGATTCCTTAATATTAATAGATTTTATAAACAAAGCAAGAAGAGGCGGAACCAGCATAGAAGAAGCCGTAATAACTTCCGGCGTTTCAAGATTTCGTCCCGTTCTGCTTACCTCCATTACCACAATAGCGGGACTTTTCCCTTTGTTAATGGAGCAAAGCTTTCAGGCTCAGTTTTTAATACCTATGGCGGTCAGCATAAGCTTCGGACTGCTTGCCGCAACCTTTCTTACCCTTGCCTATGTTCCGGCGTTATATTTGATTGTAGATGACATTAAGAGAAAACTTTTTCCTACAAAAGTATCCAAAGAAGGTTTTAAGGATTAAGGATTTCTATTATGCGATTTCTCTAATTAAGGGATTTCTCCTCGCTGCGCTTGTCGAGCGAGGAGAGAAATCCTTTAATTGTTTTTTCTACCTTTTAATTCGGTTTTTTTGCGTATAATATATATTGAAAACGGCTTCTTTTTGTTTTACCCTCTTTTTTGATTCTATAGTAAAAAATTTAAAGGAGAATAAACAATATGGAAAAATACCCCGCTGATTTTGAAATATATCTTAAGCCCACCCCATTTATAGATTCCGATTCAAAAGAGGTTCGCTCTTTTGTTAATGAAGTAATAAATCCGAATAAAAGCCAGTTTGATAATTTAATAAGTCTTTATTATGAGGTTAGGGATAGGTTTTCATATAATCCTTATAAAGTTAGCCTTACGGTTAAAGGCTTTAAAGCAAGCGCTGTTATTAAAAACGGTTACGGGTTTTGCATTCCGAAAGCGGTTCTTCTTGCCGCATCTGCGCGAGCTATAGGAATACCCGCAAGGCTTGGTTATGTTGACGTCAAAAACCATCTTTCTTCGGAAAAACTTACAAAATATTTCGGGGATATTTTTGTTTATCATTCTTATGCGGATATTTTTTTAAACGGAAAATGGGTTAAGGCTACCCCCGCCTTTAACGCTTCTTTATGCGATATGTTTAACGTTGCGCCTTTAGATTTTGACGGCAAACAAGATTCTTTGTTTCAGCAGTTTAATAAAGAAGGCAAAAAATATATGGAGTATATAAAAGACAGGGGCGTTTTTCATGAAATCCCTTTTGATAATATCGTTAAAAAGTTTAAAGAGATAGTGAAAAAAGCGGCGGCAAAATCCAAAACAGATATAGCCGGAGATTTCGGGGAGGACGCTTTAAAAGAGAGAAAGGCAAATGAAAACATTATTGTTTATACGGATGGAGCATGCAGCGGCAACCCCGGAGCCGGAGGTTACGGAGCGGTTATAAAAGAGGGAGACAAAATAAGGGAGATTTTTGCCGGATACAGACGGACGACAAATAACAGAATGGAGCTTCTTGCCTGTATCGAGGCTTTAAGTCTGTTTAAAGATAAAAAGACTATTACTCTTTATTCCGATTCAAAATATGTGGTTGACGGCATAACAAAAGGATGGGCGCAAAAATGGCAAAAAAATAATTGGATGCGCAATAAGAATGAACCGGCGCTTAACGCCGATTTATGGAAAAGGCTTCTTGATGCGCGTAAAAAAAATAAGGTTAGTTTTAAATGGGTAAAAGGGCATGCAGGAAGCGTTGAAAACGAGAGATGCGATAAGCTTGCCGTAAGCGCGGCAAAAGAGGATGATTTGCTTATCGATCATGCCTATGAGAATAAATAGTCGATGCTGAAAAAGTTAATAAAAAGCGTAAAAAATGAGCCGTTCGATTAATTATCCGATAATTCAATTTGGCAGTATCCGAGTTTGTTTGCTCCGCTTTTTACTTGCCGTCTCGGATTTTC
>JAOZTP010000173.1:218-3334 GCA_029939135.1 Desulfobacterales bacterium | reverse complement strand
TACTTATAGTATTTCGAGAATTAAAAATCGTTATCCAACGCCGCCAACGGGCAAAATGCAAAGTTAGACGACTAACAAAGTAGTTTGTTTGTTAGCAAGGCGGATAATAATTTTTAACCGCAGGAATACTTATAGTATTTCGAGAATTAAAAATCGTTATCCAACGCCGCCAACGGGCAAACTACGAAGTTAGACGGCGAATTTTAAATATTATAGAAATAAAGGAGATAACAATGCACAAAAGCGCAAATAAATCGCCATACCTTGTATAAAAGGTTTTTTCCGCAAATATAGGAATATTATACTCCTTTACGGCTTCGACAAATAACGGCGTAGTTTCGCTTACGCTTCCGTTCGGATATATTGCTCCGCTTATTCCTGTGTTTGCGCATCTAACTATCGCCCTTTTATTCTCTACGGCTCTAAATAACGCTATATTAAAATGCTGAAAAGGCGCGGGAGTATCTCCGAACCATGTGTCGTTTGTAATATTTATTATAAAACCGGCATCCTGTTTTACAATCTTTCTTGCAAGATTTGGAAATATTATCTCAAAGCATATTTGAACCCCTATCTTATACTTATTCCAATCCAACGCTTGCCCTATTTTACCCGGAGCAAAATCTTCTCCGGTTCCCGCCAGCTTTCTTATAAACGGCAACCATTCTCCCATAGGAACATACTCTCCGAAAGGAACCAACTTTACTTTATCGTATCTGCCGGAAATTTCGCCGTTTTTTCCAATAAGATATGCGCTATTATACAAGGCGCCGTCCTCGTAAGAGGCGTAAGGCGCGCCTATTAAAAAATCGGTTTGCATATAAAATATATGCTCTTTAATCCTATTTAAAAAGCCTTCCTTAACATTTAAAAAATAGGGAAGCGCCGCCTCTGGCAAAACTATCAAGTCATTCCCTTTATCTTTTAACGTTTCAGACATATCCATATACTTTTTAGTGGTAGCGTCAAAAAAATTTTTATTCCATTTTGTCTTTTGATCGATATTTCCCTGAACTATTGCGATCTTAACCTTTTTTGCCTTTGCAATGTTATTTTTAGTTTTATTGATAACAACCGTTCCGTATAGAATCGCAAATATAAAAAATAAGGCGGTTGTAACGCAGGAGTATAACAAATTTTTTTTCAACGTCGAATTTTTATCCGCAACATAAGAAAATATAAAATAAATAAGATAGTTTACAGATATTATTATAAAAGATACTCCATATACCCCTAATATATCGGAAATTTGTATTAAAGACAGAAATTGCGCCTGAGAATATCCTATAATTCCCCAAGAAAAGCCGAAACCGCGAATAAACTCAAGGCTTATCCATAAAGCCGGTATAAATAGAAACGAAAACCGATTTTTTAAAGAAAATAGGGAGGCAAAACCTGCAAACAAAGCCGGATATAACGCCAAATATGCGGAAAATAAAAAAAGAATACCTATGGATTGATACAAAGGAACGCCTCCGTAATAATCCATAGTATATATTAACCAGTATAAGCAGGATAAAAAATGTATTATGCCAGTTATAAAGCCGAGTTTAAAACTTTGAAAAAAATTGGCATCTTTTATTGCAAACAAAAGCGGCGCAACTGCAAACCATGCAAATAAGGAGGCATTTTCGCCAAGCAAAGCAATGGTTAAAAAAACACCGGAAGTTAAAGCCGCAAATATGCTAATAGTAGGAAACAAAATTATATTTCTCCGCCGCTCCAATTCAGTTTTGTTTTTAAAACGTCATAATAATTTAGCCCCGGCAAAGTTATCATGTTTACAAAAGTTTTACTTTTAAATATCGAAACAATATCTGCGTCCAAAAGCTTAAAACCCTCTTGCCCGTCAAATGTAAGCATAATATCGGAAACCCCTTTTTCAAGCTTGATTTTTATAGCCGATTTATCCGGTATTATTAAAGGTCTGTTTGTAAGAGTAAACGGGCATATAGGAGTTATTATTATTACCGGAGCCTCGGGATGTATAACCGGACCTCCCGCGGCAAGCGAATATGCTGTGGAGCCTGTGGGAGTGGCTATTATAAGTCCGTCTCCTCTGTATATTGTAAGAAAACTATCATCTATCCAAGTATGAATGTTAGATAATCTTGCAAGCGCCCCTTTATTTATAACAGCATCGTTTAAAACCATTCTTGAAGCTATTACTTCGGTTTTTCTTGTAATCTCTACCGATAAAGCGGCTCTTTGCTCAACCTTAAATCTGTTTTCAACTACCGCTTCAACTGCGGAGAATAAATCAGCCTCGTTAGTTTCCGCAAGAAAGCCCAGTCTGCCGAATTTTATTCCCAATATAGGTATGCCAGAATATTTTGCCCATCTAACTGCTCGTAAAAAAGTGCCGTCTCCGCCAAGCGCAAATATTGCAAAAAGCTCCCCTGCCGCAAGAGGTTTTTCCTCATTTTGCTCTGCAAAAACAACCTCTACATCTTTTTTATTAAGCCAATTGCAAAGCTCTTCCGCTTTTGCAACCGCTTTTCCGTCGGTTTTTACCGCTAATCCGACCTTTAGTTTCACTTATAATTTCCTTTGTTTTAATTTAGGCGGATAACAAACTACTTTGTTATCCGTCTAAATTAAATTATTATTTTTTGTAATTAAATTTATTTAATAACGAACGTTTCCTCTTATCTTTTTAATGCCATAATTATACGATATTCCGTAAAAGTTTCCATAATAACCAAAGGAAATATTCAAAACTTTCTTGCGTAACGCCTCTTGTCGATTGAATAATAATTTTTAACAAGCTATGCGTCAAACAACGAAAAAAAGCCCCTCCTTAATAATAACAATCAAAAATAATAACAATCAAAAAATTAACAAAAATATCAGGATTGCAAAAAAACCGTAAAAAGAGTATTTTCAAATAAAACCGTTTAATAAAATAAAACCGCCGCATAGCAAAGCGGTTTGTTCGTTTGCAAAGCTTGAAAAAAAATTAACCGCCAGCTTATTATTTATAAGGCAAAATTGAAACTTTAGCTTATCGCAGAAAATAAACAAAATGAAAACTATACGGTAATTTAATATAATAAAATAAAAAACCGCCGCATAGCAAAGCGGTTTGTTCGTTTGCAAAGCTTGAAAAAAAATTA
>JAOZTP010000173.1:0-118 GCA_029939135.1 Desulfobacterales bacterium | reverse complement strand
ACAAAATGAAAACTATACGGTAATTTAATATAATAAAATAAAAAACCGCCGCATAATAAAGTGGTTTGTTTGTTGGCAAGGCGGATAATAATTTTTAACCGCAGGAATACTTATAGTA
>JAOZTP010000059.1 GCA_029939135.1 Desulfobacterales bacterium | reverse complement strand
TCTATTTTATAACGACGTATAATATCCATCTCCCATTCGGTAGGGCGATCCGCTGTGTTTCTCGGATTTACCGCAACCTCTCGGTAGCTATAATCAGGATAATTCCTTTCTAATATTTTAAACACCCTGTTTGCCGCATAAGCTGGTATAGCCTGAGGTAGGAAAGTTTCCGTTGAGATATTGTCTCTAAATTCCAAAAGAGGACATACTTCGTTTGTAGTATATTCTCGGACAGCAAAAGCGGTTTTCAGAATAAGCTCCGCCTGATTTACAACTTCCGATTTTGCCTGCTTCAATTCGCTTCGGTAAAAGATCAGCACGGATAAAAAAAGCCCTATTAAAAAAAGGGAGAGAAGCGCTATATTTATTTTTTTAACAAGTCCCGTTTGATTCTTCCTTTTTTTCCATAACCGTTTTTATCGATAGAATAATATCAACCATATCTTTTGTAAGAGTTTGATCTATTTTATAAGGAAGCGTATGTCATTGGTTTGTTCCGTCTCCTATTTTAAGTCTGCCGGTATCCGTTTCCATTCCCCATTCGCCGAATATTAGAAGCGGATTTGCTTTTGTAAGGTTTGCGCTTGTATCCTGAAATACGCTTATTCTGGTTTTTTTTATTTTATGTGATTTTGTCATTTTAATTAAGAGATTTCTCCTTGCCGCGTTCGTCGAAATGACAAAGCAAAAAAAAATATTTCCTGTCATTTTGAGTAAAGCGAGAAATCTCTTAATTGTTTTTTTGTAATTGTATAGAATTTATTTATAAGAGTTTTATTCTTAAACAAGGGTAATGCAGATTGAAGTTCCAAATGCGGCTTAATAAGAGTAATGCAGGTTGAAGTTCCGTTGAAATTTTTAGAAACTATATATTGTTTCCGTTTTGAATTAGCCACTTCAAAAAAAAGAGGTTTTTGAAGTGGCGCTTTTTATTTTTCAACATCTTCGTTAAGGGCTATTTGTATTTCGGTTAACCGAAATTTTATCTGATTTATAGAAACATAAAGATGATTTTTTATTTTACTATTATCTTTATATTCGGTTGCGTCGTAATATTCCGCCGTAATTTTCATAAGTTCCGACATGTTTATAATTATTTTTTTAAAAAGGCTCTTTGCGGTTTCCTCTTTAACTTTATCCGATATTTTAATGGGGGTTATTTCGCACCCAAGCGGGTTTGCAAGAAGCTGTAAAGCGGAGATTACAATATCGTCGGCTTTTTTTTAAGGGCAATAAGCATTAATTTGATTTTTTCCAAAGGGTTAACGTAAGATACTTCGCAATGATTAGGGTTTGCAGCCCAAGAATATATTTGGCGGCGGCTTTTTTTCATAATGTTTTCCTTTTTGGTTTAATAAATGATTTTAAAAAGCCGAATGAAATTCGGACATAAAGAATGAATAGTATTAAATTTGATAACTATTAGTATTAATAATAAATTAAAAAAAGAGATAAAGAGTATATGAAAAGGTTTAATAACAAAGGTTTACTTTGTTATTTTACGGGCTTTTTATATGTTTTAATTATTAAATTTTTATAAATATCTTCGAAATAATAGGGGGGAAAGTTTAAAACATCTTGCAAAAGTTTTAAGCTTTGGGTATGAAATCGACGTTGTTTACGCATAATCTCGCCTTATATAAAAAGGAAAAATCGAATAAAAACTTATGAAAAATATAAAAAATAATTTTATAATATATGTTTTAAGCATTCCGATTTTAATATTGTTCTGTTTTTTTAAATCGGCTTTCAGTTTTGAAGATGCGCTTAATTCGGAAAAAAATATTCCTTTATATAATAGTAGCGTTTATAATAAGGAATGCGAAGCTTTAGGTTTTGACGGCTCAATTAAAAGCCTTAATATATTTTCTGCGGTTAATATTGCGCTTTGTAAAAATCCGGAAACAAAGGCGGTTTTTTTTGAAATAAAAAAGAATGCGGCGGATTACGGAATTGCAAAATCGAATTATCTGCCTTCCGCAAGCATAAGAATGTACCATAATAAAAGCAAAACCGAGCCTTTCCATATTGAAAATGAAAATACGGGGGTAGAGCTTTCTTACGAATGGCTTCTTTTTGATTTTGGAAAACGGAAAGCGAATAATGATAAGGCATATTTTTTGTTGTTATATTCGGCTTATCGGCATAATCGGGCAATAGAAAATATTATTTACTCTACAATAGAGACTTATTGTAATCTGTTTTCTTCAAAAAAGGAGATTGAAGCGGCAATTAGTTCCGAAAAGGCTTATAAAACCGCTTATGAAATTGCCGAAGAAAAATATAAACTCGGAATCGCCCGCAAATCGGATCTTTTACAAGCAAAAACAGATTATGCAAAAAGTTCTTTAATTCGTTTAAAAGCCGAAAATGCAAGCGCCGATCATCTGGGGCGCTTATTAAAGCTTTTAAATATAAAACAGGGAACCGAAATAGATATTGAAAAACCTGAAATAATAAACGGCTTGTTAGTTTCGGATAAAAAAGTAGAGGATATTATTGAAAAGGCGCTTAAAAACAGAGCCGATATTAAATCTTACGAAGCTTTGAAAAAATCGTATAAATTTGCAACAAAAGGCGCAAAGAGCGCAGGGTTTCCTTCAATATCTCTTTACGGAGGCGCCGGCATAGAAAATAGCGCAGGACAAAGCGAAAACATAAGAAATAATAATATAGGAATAAAAGCCTCTTTTCCGCTTTTTACCGGATTTTATAATACTTATAGTTATAAAAAAGCGAAATATGCCGAAAAAGCGGTTGAATTGGAAAAGGAGGAAACCGAAAATAACGCCGCTTATGAAGCGTGGACAGCTTATAATAATTTAAAAACTGCGGAGAAAAGTTATCAAGTATCTAAAATAATGCGCGAAAGCGCTTTGGAAAATAAAAATTTAACTTTAGGAATGTATAAAGCGGGGCAAAGCGGCATATTAGAGGTATTAAAAGCAATAGCCTCTTATGCGGATGCGGAAAAAGAGGCAGCGGTATCCGAGTATAACCGTATTATTGCCCAAGCTTTACTGTTAAAATCTATAGGAGAGCTTGATTTCTGCATTAAATAAAACGCGGCGGTACAGAAGCTATTTAAACTTAACAAGGAATGATTATAAAAATAATAAAGGGATTTCTTTTAATATAGAAAAAAACATAGCATGGTTAAAAATCGGAAGGAATAAGCGAAAAAATATAACATTATGAAATTATTTAAAAAAATTATTATAATTATAATATTATTTGCCGTAGGATACGGCGCTTATACTCTTTTGTTTAAAAAAAATAACTCCGAAAACCGATATATTACATCTCAAGCGGTAAAAGGGGATATTAAAAAAGAGATAATCGCAACCGGAACGGTTAATCCGGTAAATGTGGTAAATGTAGGAACTCAGGTATCAGGAACTATTCAAAAGATATATGCAGATTATAACGATAAGGTTAAAAAAGGGGACCTGCTTGCTCAATTGGACCAATCACTTTTAAATATCCGTATGGAATCGGCAAAAGCCGCTTTAAAAAAAGCAAGAGTTCAAAAGGAGCTTGCGGAGTTGGAGGAAAAAAGAATAGGAGAATTATTTAAAAAGGAATATGCGGCAAAAGCGGAATTGGATAAAGTCGAAGTCGAAGCAAAAAGCGCAAATGCAGATTATAAGGTCGCTTATGCAAATTATAAACAGGCGGAAATTAATATAGGATATACGGTTATAAAATCTCCCGTTTCTGGAGTTATAATTTCAAGAGAGGTTGACGAAGGGCAAACAGTATCCGCGGGGCTTCAGACCCCGGAACTTTTTAAAATTGCTGAAGATTTAACAAAAATGCAGATAGAAGCCTCCATATCGGAAGCGGATATAGGACATATAAAAACAGGGCAAAGGGTTTTATTTACGGTTGACGCTTTTGAAATAGAGGAATTTACAGGCATAGTAAAGCTTATCCGCTTAAATCCGCAATCGGAACAAAATGTGGTGATTTATACCGTAATTATAGAGATTGACAACTCGGATATGAAGATACTTCCGGGTATGACCGCTTTTGTAAATATTATAATAGCCGAAAAAAAGAATGTTTTGAAGGTTCGCAATTCGATTATAAATTTTAAGCCTAATACGGAGGATATTAAAAATAGCAGCCCTATAAAATTAGCTTCGGACGAAGCGGTTATATATCGCTTAACGGATGAAAAGTTATATGAGTCTGCAACGGTTCAAAAAGGGCTTTGTAACGAAACCGAAACCGAAATAATAAGCGGCGCTATAAAAGAGGGGGATGTTTTAATAGAAGATATTATTAAAATCGGAGATAATGAATCGGGCGGGAATAATATGAAAAAAGGCAGACCTTTTTAATGGCAAAAGTAATTGAGCTTAAAAATATTAATAAAGATTATATGACAGGCGAAGATATAACCGAAAAAGTTTTAAAAAATATTTCCTTTTCGGTAGAATCCGGCGAGTTTCTTTCTATAATGGGACCTTCCGGCTCCGGCAAATCAACCTGTATGAATATTATAGGATGTCTTGATTCGGCTACAAGCGGCAGCTATTATTTAAGCGGTAAAGATGTGTTTAAAATGACGTCTAATGAACTTGCGTATATCCGAAATAAAACCATAGGATTTGTTTTTCAAGGTTTTAATCTCCTTGCAAAAAGAAACTTAATCGATAATGTTTCTATGCCTTTGGTTTACAGAGGAGTTAAAAAAAAAGAACGGCAAGAGATTGCGACTGAATTTTTATCCAAAGTCAATCTTAAAGGGTATGAAAAATATCTTCCTACCCAGCTTTCCGGCGGAATGAAACAAAGGGTTGCAATAGCAAGAGCCATTGCCTCCTCTCCGGAAATAATTCTTGCGGACGAGCCTACCGGAAATTTGGACAGTAAAACAAGTTTTGAAATACTTAAACTTTTTCAAGAGCTTAATTCAACTATGGGCATTACGGTTATTATGATTACTCATGAAGCGGAAATTGCCGAGACGACAAACAGAACCGTATATATAAAAGACGGAAAAATCGAGTATGATAAAAAATTATCGTAACGCAGAAAACGAACAAAATAATAAGTCTGGCAGAGCGCTTTATATATCCGTAATAGCGGATATGTTTTCGGAAGCATGGATATCTTTGAAATCTTATAAATTAAGATCGTTTCTTACGATATTGGGCATAGTAATAGGGGTTATGGCGGTAGTAGATATGGTTGCGCTGGGAGAAGGGGTTCAAAGAAAAGTAAATGCACAGTTTGCGGGACTCGGCTCCAACCTTTTAACGGTAAGACCCGGTTTTGCAAATACAAGAGGAGTTTATACCGGAAATATTCAAACCCTTACTTATGAGGATGCCGCGGCTATAAGCGCAATTTCTCAAGTCGCAAAGACTTCTTACGCAAACAGCGCCACGGGACAAGCGGTATATAATAAAAAAAATATCGGAGCAGGCATATACGGAGTTCCCGCCTCTTATTTCGAGGTAATGAATTTTAAAATAGAAAAAGGAACTTTTTTTACCGAAAAAGAGGCGAAGCTTGGCTCTTCCTATGCGTTGATAGGGAAAAATATATGTAAGGAACTGTTCGGAGAGGAAAACCCCGTAGGAAAAGCGATAAGAATTAAAAATATACCTCTTACGATAATAGGATTAATTCAACAAAGCGGATCCATAGGCTTTATTAACCCGGATGATCATATCTTTATACCGTTTAAAACTTTTTTGAGAAGATTTTCCGGCTCCGCGCTTCCGAAAAGCGTTCAGCGAATTGTATTAAACGTTACAAGCGAGGAGCATCTTGGTTACGTATCGAATAAAATAACGGAGCTGCTGCGCTCGCGCCATAATATTAGAAAATCGGAGGAAAACGATTTCAGATTAATCAACATGACGGAGATTGCAAA
Organism: Desulfobacterales bacterium; assembly: GCA_029939135.1. Taxonomy (GTDB): domain Bacteria; phylum Desulfobacterota; class Desulfobacteria; order Desulfobacterales; family JAFDMD01; genus JAFDMD01. The sequence goes on along the minus strand of JAOZTP010000059.1, from coordinate 6,006 downwards.
TACGGTAAAGGAGACTACAAGACTGTTTACGATACTTTTAGCCGCAATAGCGGCAATTTCTCTTTTGGTGGGAAGTATCGGAATTATGAATATGATGCTTGTTTCGGTTACGGAGCGCACAAAGGAGATAGGGCTTCGCAAAGCGCTTGGAGCGCCGAATAAAACAATTATGCAGCAGTTTCTTTTTGAAGCCGTTTTAATATCCTTTTTCGGCAGCGTTATGGGTTTGGTTTTGGGCGTAACAATAGCTTTAGCGCTGGGCAGTTTTTTTAATATTGATATGGTTATCGGTTTATCTTCTGTTTTTTTATCCGTAGCGGTATCTATCGCCGTAGGAATATCCGCAGGATTATTTCCCGCAATAAAGGCTTCAAAGCTTAATCCCATAGAGGCGTTAAGATACGAATGATAATAAGTAAATGTAATAATATTGACTTATAGTTTATATGAATTTAATCTTATTAAAAAAATAGAATAAAATCAGGTTAATTTTTTATAATAATTTCATAATTAAAATGTAAGGTTTTTAAAATGAATTCGGATAACAATTTTTTTAAAAATGGCTCCAAATGGCTTAAAGCGGATTTTCATCTTCATACAAAAGCGGATAAAGAGTTTATGTACGACGGAGAAAATAACGGTTTTACCGGAGCATATATAGACAGATTGGTTAAAGAAAATATTAACGCAGGCTTGATTACAAATCATAATAAATTCGATTTGGATGAATATAAAACTTTAAGAAAAAAAGCTAATAAAAAAAATATTTGGCTTATACCCGGAGTAGAACTTTCGGTAAATGACGGAAGCAATGGAATTCATACTTTAATAGCGTTTGATTCTGAAACATGGATAAAAAGTGATGAAAATTTTATAGAACAGTTTTTAACTGCCGCTTTTGAAGGAGCTTCGAATCGTTCAAATGAAAATGCGCGCTGTAAATATAATCTTTTGGATTTATTTGAAAAACTTAACGAACATAGAAAAAGCGGTCGGAATTCTTTTGTTATAATGGCGCATGCGGAAAAGGATAACGGCTTTTTACAAGGATTGGACGGCGGAAGAATTTCAGATTTTGCACAAGATAACCTTTTTAAACAGAATGTATTAGGGTTTCAAAAAGTTAGAAGCTTTGATCTGAAAATAAAGTTAGAAAAATGGTTTTTAAATGAAGAAGCGATACCTGCATATTTAGAGGGCTCGGATTGTAAAAAATTAGATGAAGTCGGAATATGCGGCAAACAGAAGGATATTAATAAAAGTACTTATATTAAAATCGGAGATTTTAATTTTGAAGCCCTTAAATATGCTTTAAAAGATAAAAACAATCGAGTCCGAGAAGATAAGCCGCCGGAAACCGTCAATTCTTATATTAAATCAATCTCTTTTGAGGGCGGTATGTTAGACGGCAAACAGATTAATTTTTCTTCGGAATTGAATAATTTTATAGGAATAAGAGGAAGCGGCAAGTCTTCGATTATTGAAGTATTGCGTTATATACTTGGCATTTCGTTGGAAGATATTGCCGCAGATAAGAATTATAAAAACAATCTTATAGAGCATACATTAAAAAGCGGCGGCAAAGTTGTTATTTATATCCGAAACCGGAATAATAAAGAGTATAGAATTGAAAAAATATACGGCGAAAAAGAGAATATTTATGGTGAGGATAATAATAGAATTGAAGCGAATATTGACGCTATTTTAAAAATGCCGGTCTATTTCGGGCAAAAGGATCTTTCCAATAAAGATATTGGTTCCGAAACCGATTTGGTAAAAAAGCTTATAGGGAATCGTTTGGGAAGTATAGAAGCTACAATCAGAGAAAAATATGTTGAAATAGAAGATATTACAATTAGATTGAAAAGACTTGAAAAACTTGACGAAGCAAAAAAAGAAACAGAGCAGAAGATAAAGGGCGCGGAAGAGAAACTTAAAATATTCAAAGAAAAAGGGGTTGAAGATAAGCTTAAAAAAGAGAGCGACATTAATTCGGATATTATAAAAGTTAATGAAATATTAGACAGGCTTTCCGATTTTGATAAAAGTTTGAACGAATTATGCGGCAATTATGAGCCGTTTTTTGAAATTACCTCTTTTGATTCGGAACATAATAAAGAAATTTTTCAAAACGCCGAAAAAGTATTTAATAATATTAAAATCGAATTTAATAATATAATAAAGACAAATAAAAATATAGAGCAGTTTATCATAGAATTTAAAACTGTGAAAGAAACTTTAAAAAATAAAAAAGATAATCTTAGAGAGGAATTCTCATCAATAAAAAGAGAGATAAATATATCCGATATTAATCCGAACGATTTTCTTAAACTTAATACGCAAATCGAAAATTTAATGTTAAAACTTAAAGAGATTGAAAAATCGGAGGCAAAAAGAGCGGAATATATAAAATCGTTAAATGATAAAATATCCGAATTAGATAGTTTGCGAATTGAACAGTATAGAATTATAGAAAAAGAGGTTAAGCGTATTAACTCTTATAAAAATTCCGTTTCAATCTCTTTGAAATATAAAGGTAGAAGAGATCTGTTTTTAGATAAATTAAAGAAAACTTTTCAAGGAAGCGGCATAACCAAAACCGCTTATGAAAAGATTAAAGATGAATATAAAGATTTTATACAGATATATAGAGATGAAAGTAAGTTGGAAAATATATTAAAGCCAAAGCTGCTTGCTAACTTTAATGAAATATTTGACAATCATCTTTTTGAGTTAATAACCTTTAACGTAGAAACCTTATTTACAATTAATTATAATAAGAAACCGTTAAAAGATCATTCTTTAGGACAAAGAGCTACAGGGTTAATACTTTTTCTGCTTGCTCAAGAAGAGACAGATATTTTAATAATCGACCAGCCAGAAGATGATTTGGACAATCAAACCATTTATAAGGATGTTATAAAAAAAATAAGAGAATTAAAAGGAGAAATGCAGTTTATATTTGCCACTCATAATCCTAATATTCCGGTTCTCGGAGATAGTGAAAAAATAATTTCCTGTGGTTATTCGGAATCAAAAATCGACCTACAGGAAGGAAACATAGATAACTTTAAAATGCAGAAAAAAATAATAGAAATAATGGAAGGCGGCAAAGAAGCGTTTAATAGAAGAAAAGATATTTATGAAAAATGGAGCGTTAAAAGATGACTTCGATAGAATTATTGGATATTATAAGCGGAAATGAAACAAGCTCCGTTCAGTTTAAAGAAAAAATGGATTCACCAGATTCTTTTGCCGCCGAGATGACCGCATTTTCCAATTCGGACGGAGGAATTATAATAATCGGGGTAAAGGATAAAATAGGCGAAATTATAGAATTATCCGACGAACAATTTGATAAAACCCAAAACCTTGCCGCAAACGTAGCTAGTAATAATATTATACCTCCCATATATATTAAAACGGAATCGGTTAAGATAGACGAAAAAAATATTCTTGTTATACATGTTAAAGAAGGCAAGCATAAACCTTATAAAGATAGAAATAATACGGTATGGATAAAACAGGCAGATGGTAAAAGAAGAGTAACCGATAATAACGAACTGTTAAGACTTTTTCAAAGCGGAACAAATTTTTCCGCAGACGAAATGGATGTTTATGGCGCCTCCATTGAGGATATTGATAAGGATAAGTTTAAAAGCTATTTTAAAAAAAAGTTTCATAAAACAATAGAAGAGGAAGGTTTGACCTTTGAAAAGGCGCTTATAGCTAAAAAAGCATTGCAAAATAATAGATTAACTTTGGCAGGTTTGTTATTTTTTGGTAAAGAGCCTCAAAAATTCAAACCGGTTTTTTGTATTAAAGCGGTTTCATTTTTCGGAAATAAAATCGGAGGCAAAGAATATAGGAATAAATCGGATATTGACGGAGTTATTCCCGATATGTTTGAAAAAGGAATGGCTTTTTTCAAGTCAAACCTGAAATATATTCAGAAATCGGAAGGTTTTAATGCGTCCAGTTCTCTTGAAATATCTGAAATAGCTTTGGAAGAATTATTGATAAACGCTCTTGTTCATAGAGATTATTTTAAAAATACGTCTATAAGATTAATGATTTTTGATGATAGAATAGAGATTATAAGCCCGGGAAAATTACCGAATAGCCTTACGGTCGAAGATATTAAATATAGCAATCCTGTTGTTAGAAATAATAAAATATTTGATTATAGTTCGCAGACATTGCCTTTTAGCGGGCTTGGATCAGGCATAAGAAGGGCGTTATCAGAACAGCCAGATATAGAATTTAAAAATGATACGGACGGGGAACAGTTTATTGTAAAAATACCGAGAAGATAAAAAGCTTAATACCTTAAAAGTATTAAGCTTTTTATCTTTTTTAAGAAGAATAAGTTATTTTAAAATCGTTATTCTTTTGCTTCTTTTTTTACGGGAGCTTTTGCAGCTTCAGTAGCCGTGGCGTCCCAAGATGCTTCGTCATAACCGAGAGAGCCTGCTACGGCTTTTTCTTCGTCGTTTAATTCAGCCCATTTTTTATTTTCGGATGCGGGAACGTCAACATCGTCGTCCCAGCTTTTTTGATTCCATCCTAAAGCTCCCCATGCGGCTTGCTCTGCAGAATTAAGGTCCGCCCAGTTTTTTACGCTAAGCCAAAAAGCTTCAACATCGCCTTCAGGAACGCGGATTTTGTCCGCCGGAGCGGCTTCGTCAGCTTTGGCGGCTTCGTCAGATGCAAATACGCTGCCTGAAGTCGCTATAAAAGCGCAGGCAAATAGAGATACCAACATAAAAATAAAAGCGATTTTTTTCATAATTAATTTTCTCCTATAATTGTATTGTTTAAAAAAATTATCGCCAATGCCAATGAAAACGTTTCTCTTATAATTATATTATCTGTTGTTGTCAATATAAAGAATATTTCTACGCAATGTTTTGTTTTACTTGTTTTCGGCGTTATGCTCAAATTTTAATAATAGAAATAATTAATTTATTAAGGCGATTACATTTTTTTTATTGTGCAATGGTCTTTAAAGACGCGGATGCCGCTATCGATTTTTCCATTGAGTTACCGGCTTTTTTTGCAAGAAACCTTTAATTCCGTCCTGAGCGTCTTCGGATAGGTTATTCATAACTATGGTATGTTTTGCATAATCAAAAGCTTTGTCGTCGGTTTGGTCGATTTGAGCGTAAAAACCCTGTTTTCCTATGCTTAAGGTAAAACGACTTGCTTTGGCAATATTTTTTGCAAGCTTTTCGGTTTCTTGCGCAAGTTGTTCCAAAGAAACAACCTTGTTTGCCAAACCGAGCTCTTTAGCCTCGTTAGCATAAAAATCGCGGCCTGTAAGAAGCATTTCCATAGCCGCTTTTCTACCTATTGCGCGTGATATTGCAACCATAGGAGTCGAGCAGAATAATCCTATTGTAACTCCAGGCGTAGAAAATCTTGCGTCTTGGCTTGCAATAACCAAATCGCATTGAGCTGCAAGCTGACAACCCGCAGCGGTTGCAATTCCTTGAACCTGAGCGATAACAGGCTGGGGTATTTCATGGATTAACCGCATTAATCTGACGCATTGATCGAATATGAATTTATATTCTTTTGCGCCATTGTCTATCATCTCGGATAGATTGTGTCCCGCGCAAAAATGTTTACCCGCGGCTTTTATGATTATAACTTTAAGTTTTTCGTCTGAGGAGGCTTTTGTTAAAGCGTCTATCATTTCGCTTATCATTTTTTTAGATAAAGCGTTGACGGTTTTGGGGCTGTTTAAGGTTAATATTCCGATTGAATTTTGTATGGAAAATAGTATTTCCTTATATTCCATTTTTTTCTCCTTTGTTGCGCCGTAATGTTTAAATGATTGGAACCGGATAAAGATTTAGTATGCGATTTTTATTTATTCTATTTTGTTTCTGTCTTTTTGCCTTAATTGAAATTTTTTTGATAAAGAAGATATATTAAGCGTTTTTCCGCTATATTAAAAAATAAATAGCTTGTATTTGCTTTAATGGTATCGCTATCAGCTCC
>JAOZTP010000058.1 GCA_029939135.1 Desulfobacterales bacterium | reverse complement strand
TTTGCAAGTATAACCGGCGCTATGCAAAGAGCGCCTATCGGCTTATTTGCTTTAAGGGTTTGTTCTACCGCCTCGGATACTTGATTATTGACGCTGCAATTTGCCTCTTGCGTTGCGAATGTAGATAGATTTGCGGCTGCTCCGAAACCGCCGGGAAATATAAGAGCCTGAAACTCTTTTGCATTAAATTGGTTTAAAGGATATATGTCCCCTCTTGCTATTCTTGCGGATTCTATTAAAACGTCTCTTTTTTCTCCGGTTTTCTGATTTGTTATATGATTAACGACTTCTATATTGTTAATATTCGGCGCAAAGCATTGATATTGGGCATTGTTTTTGTCTATTGCAAGCAGGGTTAAAACGGATTCATGTATTTCGGAGCCGTCTTTAAAGCCGCAGCCTGATAATATTACCGCTATTTTTATTTTTTTTTTATTCATTTTATATTTCTCCGTAACAAGAAGCTTGCATATTTTATCGGGTTTATTTGCGGGTATTGTAAAGGTTGTAATAAGAATTTTAAGAGCGAAAGCCATAATTTTTATAAATAGGTTTAATTAATTATTTGCCCGCATGCTTTTCTAAAGTTTTTAACCGCTTTTTCAAGTCCTATATATAGCGCATAGCTTATAAGAGCATGTCCTATTGACGCCTCTTTTACTCCTTTTAATTCCAAAAGTCTAAATATGTTGTCAAGGTCTAAGTCGTGTCCGGCGTTAAGTTCTAATCCCGCTTTTAAAGCGGCGTCATGAGATTCTTTTATGAGGGAAAATTCTTTTTTTATTTGCTCTTCGGTTTTTGCGCAGGCGTAAGGTCCGGTATATAGTTCTACTCTGTCCGCCCCTATTTCCGCCGCTTTTGCCATGTTTTGCGGAACAGCGTCCATAAAAAGGCTTATTCTTATTCCTTTTTCTTTACAGCGTTTTATAACGGGCGTTAATTTTTCTCTGTTTTTATCTATATCCCATCCGTGATGGGAAGTTATTTCGCCCTCCTCCACAGGAACAAGGGTAAATTGATCAGGAATTATTTTCAATACAAGATCGATCAGATTTGGGCGTGGGTCCCCTTCTATGTTGTATTCGACTTTTTGAGCGGTTGTTAATTTTGCAAGCTCCAAGACGTCTTTTTTGTTTATATGGCGTTGGTCTTCTCTCGGATGAACCGTAATTCCCTGAGCTCCCGCTTTAATGCAGGTTAATGCGGCTTTGGAAACGTCTGGGAGGTTTCTGCCTCTTGCATTTCTTAATGTTGCAACCTTATTAACGTTTACGCTTAGATTTATCATCTATTCCCTTTTATGATTTTATTGAGAAATTTGCCCTCGTTTCGCTTGTCGAAATAACAGGCGAGAAAAATGTTCGCAAATAGGAAGCCTGTTATTTCGAGCAAAGCGAGAAAGTCTTCGGCTATTTTTATAGCTTTTCGATTTTTTCGGTTAAAACCGGAACAAAATCAAGCAGGTCATCCGTTATTCCTATGTCTGCAACTTGGAATATCGGAGCGTTTGCGTTTTTATTAACCGCAACCATAAAAGGGGAGCCTTTTATGCCGCCAAGATGTTGGAAGGATCCGCTTATTCCCAAAGCAATATATACTTTCGGTTTTACGGTCTGCCCTGATGTTCCTACCTGACGAGATTTTTCAAGCCATTTTGCATCTACTATGGGGCGAGAGCAGGATACGTCCGCGCCTATGGCGTCTGCAAGTTCTTGAGCGATTTCTATATTATCCTCGTCCTCTATGCCTCGTCCTATGGATACGAGCACTTCCGATTTTGTTATGTCAACGTCGCCTACTTCGGCTTCGATTGTTTTGACATATTTTCTTTTTGCGGCAATGCCTGCGGCTTCGGAGGATTTATCTTCTATTTTTCCGCCTATCGAAGCTTCTTCCGGTTTAAATGCGCCGGGGCGAATGTTGATTACCGCTCCGTCCGCTATATCGCAGGATATATGAGTGGAAACCTGCCCTGAATATTCTTGTCGAACGGTTTTTAATGCGTCGCCGTCAGTTCCTTCTATATTTACTACGTCGGATATAAAGGATGCGTTTAATTTTATGGAGAGCCCTGGTCCTAAATCCATTCCGAATGTGTCATGCGCCAATAATATTACGCTTTTTTCCGGAAGTATTTTTAATATCAATGCTCTTATTAATTCTGCGTTAGGATATGCAAAAGCGTCGTCCTCTATTTTCCAGACTTTTGCAAAAGCGGAGCTTGCTTGCTCGCATACTTTTGTTAAACCCTCTCCTTTTCCGGTTACTATTGCGGTAACCGAAGTGTCCGCGCTTATTTTTTTTGCGGCTGCAGCAAGTTCAAATGCGGAATCGTTTGCAACGCCGTTTTGATGCGTAATGTATGCAAAAAGTTGTCGGTTCATTATTTCATTCCTCCTTTTGCCTTTAAAAGTTCTATAAGTTTATCGGCTATTTCTTCTTGGCTTCCGGTAAGCATTTCCGCTCCGTCTCCGGTTTCGGGGATAAAGTAATCAAGTTTTTTTACTTTTGCGCCAGCGTCTCCTACGGCGTTTGTGTCCAAGCCGAGATCGGAGGCGGTTCGAACCGGAATTTCTATTGAGGCAACTTTTCGGATGCCTCTTATTCCAACGTAACGAGGTTCGTTGATTCCTGTTTGAATCGATAGAACGCATGGAAGCTCTATTTCGTTTATTTCTTGAGCTCCGCCCTCTATTTCGCGTCCTATGGTAAGCTTGCCGTCTTCGGAGTCTATTTTATTTACCAAAGAAGCGTAAGGAAGGTCTAACATCGCCGCAAGCATTCCGCCTATTTGTCCGGCTCCGTCATCCGCTTGAGCGCCTGTAAGTATAAGATCGTATTTTCCTTTTTCTATTTCGGCTTTTAATATGGAAGCTATTCCTTTTCCGTCCGAATTTTCAAAGGCTTTATCCGAAATTAGTATTCCGTTATCCGCTCCCATAGCCATTTCGCGCCTTAGTACTTCTTCCGCATCTTCGTCGCCTACGGTAACTACGGTAACGCTTCCGCCTACTTTATCTCGTATTTGTATCGCCTCTTCAACCGCGTAGTTGTCCCATTCGTTTACGGAATAAACAAGATCTTCCTGTTCGATGTTTGTTCCGTCTTTATTAACTGTAATTTCGTTTTCAAGAGTATCGGGCGCTCTTTTTACACACACTAATATTTCCATACTGTTTTTTCCTCCAACATTAATGATTTATATTTAAAAATTCGGGGTTTTCCTTTTATTTTATATGATTCGCGATTAACTCCGCAAGGTCTATAACTTCCATTTCTCCTTCAAGCCCGCTTGTTTTTATAGCGTCTTCAATATTTACCATGCAAAACGGGCAAGCGGTAACTATTACGTTAGCTCCGGCTTCTTTTGCCATTTGCACTCTTATTGTTCCCATTCTCGTCTCCTCTTCCGGTTCGTAAAAGAGCATTAATCCGCCGCCGCCGCAACAAAATGATTTATCTTTACAATTATCGGTCATTTCAACTCGTTTTATACTGGGAATAGCGTCTATCGCTTCGCGCGGGGCATCGTATATATCGTTGTGTCTTCCGAGATAACAGGGGTCATGATATACGTAGGTTTTGCCTGTAGTTTCAGGAGATAAGGTTAGTTTATTCTGTTTTAATTGTCTTAATATCAGCTGGCTTATATGTTCCGCTTTCGGTATATCCTTATATTCGTTTTTCAACGTATTAAAAGCATGAGGATCGGAAGTTACTATGCTTGTTGCGCCGGATGCTGATATTGCTTCTATGTTTTGATCTTTCAATTCGCAAAATAGCATTTCTTCTCCAAAGCGTCTAACTTCGTTTCCGCTGTCTTTTTCTGCTTTCCCGAGTATTCCGAAGTCTATTTGAGCGGCGTTAAGTATTTTTGAGGTCGCTTGAGCTATTAATATCATTCTGTCGTCGTAAGATGTAATGCTGTCCACAAAATATAGGGTGTCGGCGTTCTGTTTTGCGGATAAGGTTTTTACTTCGCATTCTGCGGCAAAATCTTTTTCCTTTATCCAAGCGCTTCTCTTTTTTTCTAATTTTCCGTAAGGATTGCCTCTTTTGTTTAAAGCGCCAAGCGGTTTTTGCAAGGACTGCGGAACCATTCCTTCATCTACCATAGCTCGTCTTAAATCTACTATTTTATCTATATATTCTATTAAGATGGGGCATTCCGCTTCGCATGCGCCGCAGGTTGTGCAAGACCATATTTCATCCTCTTCGAATATGTCGCCTATAAGCATGTTATCGCCTTTTTTATCCTGCCGATTTTTATTTGCTCCGCATAGCGGGTATTCGTTAAATATGTAATCTCTCGCTTTGATGGATATGAATCTCGGAGAAAGGGGTCTTTTTACTCTGTTTGCGGGGCATCTGTCGGAACATCTTCCGCAGTCTGCGCAGGAATAGAAATCTAATATGTGTTTCCATGTAAAATCGGTAATCTTTTTTACTCCGAAGGATTCCAGATTATCCAACTGCTCTTCGGATATTCCCCATTTTACCGGTTTTATGCTTCCTTTGTTAAGTTTTGATAAGAATATGTTTAAAAGCCCTGTGATAACATGAAAATGTTTGCCAAGAGGCAGGAAGCATAAAAAGAAGAAGAATACAAGGTCGTGAATAAAATAGGATATAAGATATAAGCTTTGAAGCGCGCCTTGCGAGGCGTTTTTTAATGTTGCGACAAAAAGCCATGTTATTGTTCCGGGTATTATGATTTCTTTAGCCTCGCCGGTTTTTAAATGTTCTATTATCGGGGCGGCTTCAAATAGGGAGTCTGTTATCATAAGAACAGATATTATTATAAGCACAAAAACCGCTTCGGCAGTATGATCATGTCCGTATTTTTCCGGCACTTTGTAGCGTTTCGGAGTAAACAAGCCTCTTCTTATCATTGCTATAATACAGGCGAATAAAACAAGGGTTGCGGCAATATTTTTTAAAGCTATATAAACTCCGCCTACGGCTCCTGATAAGCCGGGTAGGGTAAAGCCGGGTATAAAGCCTACTATTACAAGGTTGCTTGAATTAAGGGCAAGTATCAAAAAACCGACAAATATTACTATATGAATTATGCCTGCGGTAATAAAGCGAGGATGTCTTGATTGTCCTAATCCGACCTTTAAAAATGTCATAATTCTTTCGCCTATTTTGTCTGTTCTAAAGTCCGGCTGAGCCTGCATCAGAGGTAGAATGCGTTTGAACATTATATAGACAAATAATGAAACTCCTATAATAGGAATTAATATGCCGAAAATTTTTAAAGACATGCCGAAGAATTCGGCATTTGCCGGCGGGATAAGAAGGCTTTCCATTTTTTCAGTTTCCTTTTTTTCAATATAGTGTATAAGTTGGATTTATTAATTTTTATATAAAATTATCCTTTAAATTAAAGACTTTTTTATTAATAAACTATTTAAAATTAGGCAAGTATTATGTTTAAAAAAATATTTTTTTTGTCGCTATTTCTTTTTTATACTTTTTGCGGCGCGGCGTATGGGCTTGAGCCGGACGAGATTATGGATAAGGTTATATCAAAATACGGCGAAAGAGCTTTTTCCGCTTCGTTTGTTCAAACAACCTCTTTCAAATCTATGGATATGACGGATACGGCTTCAGGTTATATTATTTTTAAGCCGCCTTATAAGATGCGATGGAAATATTATACTCCCGAAGTTCAAGAGGTTATATCGGACGGCAAAACTCTTTGGATTTATAATGAAAAGGATAATCAGGTTACTACGGCAAAAGCGGAAAACTTTTTTAAAAACGGAAGAGGCGGCAGCTTTTTAACGGATATAAAGAATTTGCGGAAAAATTTTGAGATTTCTCTGGAAGGGAAGGTGAAAAATAATGTATATCGTTTTAGGCTTTTGCCATTAAAAGAGAATGCGGATATTAGTTCGGTTTATCTTTTAATATCCTCCGCAAGTTTGGATATTGTAGGGATTTCCACTTATAACGCTTATGACGACGAGAATATTTTGGAATTTAAAAATGTAAAGTTGTTGAACGATATTCCGAATTCCGAGTTTGATTTTACAATACCGAGAGGAGCCGAAGTTATTCGTTACGAAGAGGGGACGGAGTAGCTTATTTGAAAGAAAAAAAGGTAATAGCCATAGGGAAGCGCTTAAAAGATTGTAGAAACGTAATAACTGTCGGATTAAAGATAAATTTTTCCGATTATGCAAAAGATGAGCAAAAAAGGATTATAAGCGGAGAAAAGATTTATTATCCCACAGTTTTTTATGCGGATATTTTAAATTCCGCAGGCATTCCGATGTTTCCGAGCTATCATAATTATAAGTATGCGCAAGACAAGATAAAACAGACCGCCTTATTTGAAGTATCAAGGATTCCTCATCCGAAAACAAGAGTTTTTTACGCTTTTAAAAAAAGTAGAATTATCAAAATGTTTCAATATCCGTTTATAGCAAAAATACCGCGAGGCTCCGCAATGGGCAGAGGCGTTTATCTTATAAAGAATGATGATGACCTTGAAGAATATCTTAATTTAACAAAAATAGCTTATATACAGGAGTATTTGCCTATAAAGCGGGATATAAGAGTGGTTATAATAGGAAAAAAGGCGGCTATTGCATATTTTAGAACCGCTCAGGATTTTAATTTTAAAACAAACGTATCCGCAGGGGGCGTAATATCTTTTAAAGGGGTTCCGAACGAGGCGGTTAGGTTTGCGGAGTATGCAGCGCAAAAATGCGGTTTTGACGACGCGGGTATTGACGTTATTGAATATAAGAATAAGCATTATATATTAGAGGCTAATATTAAATACGGAAAGCAGGGTTTTAAAGCCGCAGGCATAGATTATGTCCGGTTGATGGAAAAAAAAATAGATAGGAACGAAATATAGCAAGCCGCTGTATAACAAAGTATTTTGCGCGGTTTTGTTATGCGCTTGAATTTAACAATTTGTTTTATGTTTATTATTTAATTAAGGGATTTTTCCTCGCCGCGCTCGTTGAAATAACAAACAAGAAAAAAGATTTATTAAAATAACGCTGCAAAGATAAGCAACCTGTCATTTCGAGCTAATCGAGAAATTCCTTTATTCTTCAGATAATCATTAATATTTATACGAAAATAATAATCAATTTGCCTGTTTGTTTATTTATTCTTATATATTGTCCGCTTTTTTGAAATTATCCGCTTCCAATAGTTTTTTTGATTTTACTTTTATTAATCGCCGGTTTGAAATTGTTTGAATATATTTATAAGTCCGGCAGTTGAGTCGACGCTTTTTGGATTGTTTTTCTTTTTTGTTTCAGTTAATTCGGATAATATTTTATCAGCCATGCGTTTTCCCGCTTCCACTCCCCATTGATCAAAACTAAAGATATTCCATAAGATTCCTTGAACAAAAATTCTATGTTCGTATATGGCGATAAGTTTGCCCAAAAGTTTTGGGGTAAGTTTCTTGTATATAAAGGAGATTGAGGGGCGGTTGCCTTGAAGGATCATATGAGCGGCGGTTTTGTTTATAAAATTTTCGGATGCGCCGGTTTTTTTTAGTTTGTTATGTATTTCGGCGTTTGTTTCGCCGTTCATTAAAACTTCCGCTTGAGCAAAATGGTTTGCCGCAAGAACTTCTACGTTTTTTTCGCCGTTTTGGGCGAGCGCCGGAGATAATAGGTCTATAGGAGCAAGATTTGTTCCTTGATGAAGTAATTGAAAGCAGGAATGCTGGGCGTTGGGAGCGGGCATTCCCCATACTATGGGAGCGGAGGCGTAATTTATTTTTTTTCCTTGTTTGTTAATCGATTTGCCGTTGCTTTCCATACAAAGCTGGGCAACGTAAAAAGGAAGCATGGATAAAGCCTGTTCGTAAGGAAATATCGCCCATGTTTGAGCCTTAAAAAAGTTACGATGCCATATGTCTATAAGTCCTAATATTACCGGCAGATTTTTTTCAAAGGGCTGGCTTTTGAAGTTAATATCGGTTTCGTAAGCGCCGGATAAAAAATCGGCGAAAAGATCGTTTCCCAACAATAGAGAAGGGGTAAGCCCCGCGCCGGACCAAACGCCGCATCTTCCGTTAATAAAATTTTCGGTTTTAAAAAGGTAATCTGGCAGAATACCGGCATTTAAAGCTTCTTTTTGGTTTTCGGATACCGCCGCAAAATGTTTTTTTACATTTTCTTTTTTTATACCCGAGTCAACTAACCATTTGCGCGCTGTTTTATAATTTGTAAGGGTTTCTTTTGTGGTAAAAGATTTTGATACTATAATAAATAGCGTTGTTTCGGGATTAGCCTGTTTTAATATTTGTTTGGCGTGGGAAGGATCCGGGCTTGATATAAATTTTATTGTTAGGTTTTTATTTCCAAAGGTTTTAAGGGCGGAAACTAAAAGTTTAGGACCTAATTCGGAGCCTCCTATGCCTATATTGATAACATGGGTAAAGTTTTTTCCGGTAGAGCCTTTTTTTGTTCCTGCGGTTATTTTTTTTGTAAAGACGGCGATTTTTTCAAAAACTTTACGAAGTTTTTCAGTTGCGTCCGCCCCGTCCGATACAATCGGATTATTATTTTTTTTAAAAACGCTTCTTGCGGCAGTATGCAAAACGGCTCGTTGTTCCGTAGCGTTAATTTTTTTGCCGCAAAACATGTCTTCTATTGCTTGTTTTAAACCGGATTGTTCCGCAAATTCAAGCAGCAGTTCCAAAGTTTTTTCGGTTATGATATTTTTGGAGTAATCCGTAAAAATATCCCCGTTTTTTATAGAAAATTTTTCAAATCTTTTATGGTCTTTTTCAAAAAGGTCTTTTATTTTAATGTTTTTTATTTTGTTAAAATGTTGCGCAAGTTGTTTTTCCGCAGGCAAGTCGTAAGGGCTAAATGAGTTTGTCATATCCGCTACTCCGCATTTTGAATTTGTTCTCTTATTTTTTCCAATTCTGCTTTAATCTCTATTACTATTGAAGATACAATTATTTCGGTTGTTTTGGAGCCTATTGTGTTAAACTCTCTGTTAATTTCCTGTATAAGAAAATTTATTTTTCTTCCTTCGGAAGTCTCGGCGTCTATAAAGTTTTGAAACTGTTTTAAATGGCTGCGCGCTCGGACTATTTCTTCGGTAATATCGCTTTTATCCGCCAAAATGGCAGTTTCCTGAGCAATTCTGTTTTCGTCAATATCAATTGTATCGATAATATTTTTTATTCTGTCTATAAGTTTTTTTTGGCGAGTCATTGCCGATTCTTTTGCTTCGGTTTCTATTATATCAAGTTTTTCTTTAATAAAAGTTATTCTTGTTTTTAAATCTGCGGCTATAAAATCCCCTTCTTTTTTTTTCATTATATCAAGGTCTTTTAACGCTTCTTTTATACAAAAAATAATCGGCTCGTAAAGTTTTTCATAATTTGTATCCGGCTCCTCCTGTTTTATAACGTCAGGATATTTTAAAACAAGTTGCGGCAAAACAGAAGCGTCTAAATTTAAATCTTTGCATATTGTAAGCGCCGCTTGGTAATAGTTTTTAGCTTTTTGGGTATCTGTTGTAAACTGTGCGCCGTCCCCCGCGTTGTTTTCTATTTTAAGCCTTATTTCGACTCTGCCTCTTACAATATGATTTGAGGTTATTTTTTTTATTTTATCTTCAAAAATATTGTAAGAATAAGGGTTGGCTTTTAAGGTAATGTCTAAATATCTGCTGTTATATGTTTTCATTTCTACGTTTACGGAAGCCTCTTCAAAAGTTTTTTCGTAAGCCGCATAAGAAGTCATGCTTTTTATCATTTTTTAATAATTCCTTATAAAGATAAACTTGAATGAAAAAAATTTTATAATCTATAAATCAATTAATAATAAAAATAAAGAGGAAGATGGGAAGTTAAACCTATTCTTGAATTTGTTATTTTTTTGTATTAAGGCTGTTATATTTTATTTCCAAAGAGGAAGGACGTTTAAACATGAATGTAACCGAAAGGTTAATATACGAGTTTTCGATAGAAAATCTCCAACTTTTTTTTAGAGACAAGATTAAAAGCTTTAAAGCGAGGGCGGAAGATTTTAATTTACTGTTTCAAGAGAAATCCGCAATAACAGAATATTGCGAAGATATTATAAAGATAGGGGAGGCGGAACTTCAAGATGATTCGGATTTAATAATAATAGCGGCGCAAACCTTCAATGATTTATCCGAAAAAAGCGGTAAAAAAAAGCAGTTTGAAATAGCAAAAAGAATTTTAAAAGAAAATCAAACCGATTCCTCGTTTTTTATATTTTACGATAAAAATAATAATTTTAGGTTTAGTTTTATAAGCGCGAAATATAAAGACGCAACAAGAGGATGGACAAGTTTTAAAAGATGGACTTATTTTGTGTCCCAAGCCGATAAAACAAACAAAACTTTTAAAGAGCAAGCGAATAAATGCAATTTTGAAAGCATTGAAAGCATTCTTGAAGCCTTTAAAGTGGAGCCTTTAAATAAGGAATTTTATCAAGAGATTAATAACGCTTTTTATCAGCTTATAGGCGGAAAAAACAATAAACCGCTTTTAGAAATTCCGAGCGTAGATATTGAAACGGACGGAAAAACATGTAGAGAGTTTGCGGTTAGGCTAATAGGCAGAATAATATTTATATGGTTTTTAAAAAAGAAAAAATCTTCAAACGGCGATTCCCTTATTCCAAAAAGCTGGCTTACGGCGCAAAAGGTAAAAAATACGCCGTTTTATTATCATAATTTTTTGGAAAAGCTATTTTTTGAAATATTAAATAAAAGAATAGAGGATAGAAATAATAAATGGCTTGATAAAGAGCATGAAAAAACTCCTTTTTTAAACGGCGGATTATTTCAGCCTCAACATAATGATTATTATTATAATCTTGATACTATTACAGGCTATTCCAAATGTTATCATACTCTTAATATAGACAATCAATGGTTTTTCGATTTGTTTGAAACGTTAGAGCGATTTAATTTTACAATAGACGAAAATAGCATAAACGACATAGAAATAAGCATAGATCCGGAAATGTTAGGAACAATATTTGAAAATCTGCTTGCAGAAATAGATCCGGACACCGAACAAAGCGCAAGAAAATCTACCGGAAGCTTTTATACTCCGCGCGAGATAGTAGATTATATGGCGGAGGAATCTTTAATAAATTATTTAAAAATAAAAACCGGAATTGAAGAAAAGAGTTTGCGCCTGCTTTTTAAGGAGCCGGAGCATAACAACGAAGATAACAACGAAGATGATAACGACAAAATATTAGACGCTTTAGATGAAATAAAAATATTCGACCCTGCATGCGGTTCCGGCGCCTTTCCTATGGGAATTCTGCATAAAATAGTAACCGTTTTAGAAAAAATTGATCCGGAAGCGGATAAATGGAAGGAAAAACAGCTTAATAGCATAACCGATCCTTCATTAAGAGAAGAGATAGAAAAAAAGTTAAATAATTCAACATTAGAATATATTCGCAAAGTAGGAATTGTGCGCAATTCCATATTCGGAGCCGATATTCAGACAATAGCTACGGAATTATCAAAATTAAGATGTTTTTTAACCTTAATAGTGGACGAAAAAATTAACGACAAGGAAGACAACAGAGGCATTGCGCCTTTGCCGAATTTAGAACTAAAATTTATAACCGCAAATACTCTTATAAAATTAGAAAGCTTTAAGAAAACAAAACAACAGGGGCTTGATTTTGCGCAAACCGCAGATGATATAAAAAAGATTAAAAATATAAGCGGAGATTATTTAACGGCTTACGGAGATAAAAAAGAGCGGTTAAAAAAGGAGTTTTCCGATTTGCATTCCGCAATTATTTATAAGGAGATAGGCAATGCGGCGATTACGGAAGAAGCCTTAAAGATTATAAATTGGAAGCCGTTTGAAAATGAAAAAGTTGGTTGGTTCGATTCGGAATTGATGTTCGGGGTTAAAGGATTTGATATTGTTATAGGAAATCCGCC
>JAOZTP010000172.1 GCA_029939135.1 Desulfobacterales bacterium | reverse complement strand
AATTCGGCAAAAATGCTTGCAGAAAAAATAATACCCATACAACAAGCCGAAGAAACATTAAGCTCCGAAATATTCTTTAACCTCAATACCGAAAACACAGACAAACAAAAACTTACAAAATTAAAAGATATTTTGTTGCGTTACCCTGGCAAAAGCAACGTTTTTTTAAAAATCAACGTCCGAAACATAGCCGAAACCACAATAACGCTGCCGAAAAGTTTAAAAATAATGCCCTGCCCAAAACTTGCAGAGGAAGTCGAACAACTATTCGGATATAATCCTATTAACAGATAAAAAACCTTCATAACCGTTATTAAAAATAATTGAATCGCAAAAAAACAGCGATAAAATTTAACCGCAAGAATACATGTAGTATTTCGAGGATTAATTTTTTTTTCAACGCCGCAAACGGATAAAATGCAAAGTTATCCGACGCAATTACAAGGAGAAGCCCATGAAAGCGGCAGTAATAATAGCAAACGGAAACTTTAACGAAAAGCCAAATAGAATAAATACGGAAAATAGCCTCGTAATAGCCGCAAACGGAGGCGTAAACGCATGTATAAAAGCAGACATTAAAATAGATGTGGCAATAGGAGATTTCGATTCCGCTTCTCAAGAAAACATAAAAAAGCTTAAACAAAACAAGGTTAAACTTATAAAACACCCGGCGGATAAAGATAAAATAGATCTGGAACTTGCCATAAGATACGCCGTTGATAACAACGCAGACCAAATATTAATATACGGCGCGTTAGGCAAAAGAGCGGATATGACCATAGCAAACATAACAGCCGCTTCCGTTTTCGGAATCAATAAAAAAATTAAAATAATAGATAATAATCAGGAAATAACCTTTATTTTTCCTAATCAAAAAACGGAATATACGGGCAACGACAAAGATATTATCTCCCTAATCCCACTATCTTACGAAGTTTGCGGCATTACTACCGCAGGACTTCAGTATCAATTACAAAACGAAACCCTTAATTTCGGTTCTACAAAAGGGGTAAGCAACCGATTTATAGAAAACAAAGCGGTAATAAATACAAAAAGCGGCATATTATTATGCGCAATAATAAAGATACAATAGTTTATCCGATTTTTGCATTGGATAAAAATTTTTAATACGATAAAACTCTATGGCTCGGACGCTCAAGGGATTTCGCCAGGCGAAGCGAGGAGAAACCCCTTAATTATTTTTATAATAATCAGCGTTTCTTACTTACGCTTTCCATAATCCATGCAAATTACAATATGCCCTAACCGTAAAAGCTTTACAGTCGCAATTAAAAATGGCTTCCGGCGTCTGACCCGGTTTTAAAAACTCTTTACATATATTGCAGTCGCTAACAATTTCAATCCATTCTATATAATGTTTCTCCTCCATAGGATGAGCTACGGATCCCACAGTTACCTTTATTTTTCCGCCGAAGCTTTCAACTACCGGAACATGCTTTTCCTTTGCCGCATCCGCTTTGTTTTCCGCCATAAGCTTCATAGGGCTTCCGCAACATACAAGCTTCCCCCTTTCCGCCATGAACCATTTGAACTACGTTGCCGCAAATTTCACATTTGTATATTTCATTTAAATTAGTCATAATATAACTCCTTCCTAATAAACCTTTTAAAAATAAAAAATGCCAATGCTTAATATTCGTTGTTTCGCATTGAAACAAGCCCGTAACATCCCTATATAAAAACCAGATCTTTAGTAATAGCGCCTCGTTAATCCGATAAATCTGCAACTGAAAAACGCCGCGAAACTTTTCGCTCCTCTTCCTTTGCCTCTGACGCGCTTCTAATAATTTTCTTCTAACAATGCAAAATGAGCCATAGAATGAGCGCATGCGGGGCATTCCTCCGGCGCTTCATCTCCATTATGAACATAACCGCAGTTTAAACATTTCCAAGTTACGGCTTCATACTTTTTAAATACCTTCCCTTCCTCTATATTTTTTGCAAGAGCCAAAAAACGTTTTTCGTGGCGCTTTTCGGCGACCGATATAGCTTGAAATACGTTTCCAATATCATCAAACCCCTCTTCATAAGCTGTCTTTGCAAAAGAAGGATACATATCAACCCATTCATGATTTTCGCCGCTTGCGGAATCTTTAAGATTTTGCAAAGTCTCCTTTATAGGCCCGCATGGAAACTTATCGGTAATTTCAACCTCGCCGCCCGGCATTAACTTGAAAAGCCGTTTTGCGTGTTCTTTTTCCTGATTTGCGGTTTCTTCAAAAATTTCCGATATCTGACGAAACCCCTCTTTTTTTGCTTTTGAAGCAAAATATGAGTATCTGTTTCTTGCTTGCGATTCCCCTGCAAAAGCCGCCATTAAATTTTTTTCGGTCTTACTTCCTTTTAATTCCATTTTGTCTCCTTTTAATTTTTATAATATATATTAATCTTGATTTTTATAATCGCCTCTAGTATCTTATAAAGTTTAGATTATTTTGATAAAAATACATTTTATTATAAAAACCTTGTAATTATAACCGCTTTTTATAATAAAAAAACTATAAAGAAGCAATTGATAAAAATCAAATAATAAGATATTCTATTTTTATTTTTTCAAAATATAAAAAATGAAATATGAAATATATTTTTATTTAAAATTGTTAAAAAAATGAATTTTTCTTGACATACTATCTTGTTATTATTAATTTACGGAAATTATAATTTTACAAATTGATTTGGAGCGGGTATGTTTGATAATTTAAGCGATAAATTAAACCTAATATTTAAAAATCTGAAAGGAGAAGGGAAACTTACAGAAAAAAATATTGAATCCGGGTTAAAAGAAGTCCGCATGGCGCTTCTTGAAGCGGATGTTCATTATAGCGTAGTGAAAAAAATAATTTCCGATATAAAAAAACGCGCTATAGGAAAAGAGGTTATTTCAAGCATTACCCCCGCCCAACAGGTTATAAAAATAATAAATGAAGAGCTGACAATCCTTATGGGCGGCGAAAATAAAGGGCTTGCCTTAAACGGACCTTCGCCTGTTCCGATAATGTTGGCGGGGCTTCAAGGATCCGGAAAAACAACTACCGCCGCCAAGCTTTCTTTATTTTTAAGAAAAAAAGGTAAAAAACCTTATCTTGTTCCGGCGGATATATATAGACCGGCCGCTATAGAGCAGCTTACAAAACTTGCCAATCAGATTGATATTCCCGTCTTTTCTTCAAAAAAGGAGATGGACGTAATAACCATATGTAAAGAGGCAAGACTGGACGCTCAAAAAAACGGAGCGGATGTATTAATAATTGATACCGCAGGCAGACTCCATATAGATAACGACCTGATGGAAGAACTTATAAATATAAAAACCGCATTAAATCCTTCGGATATCCTCTTGGTTGCGGACG
>JAOZTP010000171.1 GCA_029939135.1 Desulfobacterales bacterium | reverse complement strand
TCTTTCAAAACTTTTTGCTCAAATTAAAACAGTATGCAACGGAACCTTAATGGCGAGAGAATGGGCAAATACTCCTTCCAACGATAAAAAGCCGAAAACATTTGCCGACTCCATAATAAAAGCCGCGAAAAAACATGATATAGAAACAATCCTTTTATCCGAAAAAAACATTTCCGATTTTCAAATGGGCGGCATACTCGGCGTTGCGCTTGGAAGCGAAGAAAAGCCGTTTATGGTTATATTAGATTATAATCCCAAAGAAGCAAAAGATGTTTACGCCTTTGTAGGCAAAGGGGTTACATTCGATTCCGGCGGCATTAATTTAAAGCCGGGTTCCGGACTTGACGGAATGAAATTTGATATGTGCGGAGCGGCTGCCGTTGCGGCGGCGGTAATAACCCTTGCAAAGTTAAAAAGCAAATATCGGATAATAGCGGCTATTCCTATTGTAGAAAACATGCCTTCAGGAAGCGCTTTACGCCCCGGAGACGTTATAAAGTCTTTTTCTGGCAAAACAATAGAGGTAAATAATACGGATGCGGAAGGAAGACTAATTCTATCGGACGCTATATCTTACGTTGAAAAAAAGTATAAGCCGAAAGTTATAATAGACGTAGCTACGCTTACCGGCGCCTGCGTCGTTGCTTTAGGGGAAGATATAGCCGGAGTTTTTTCTTCGGATAAAAAACTTTCAAACGCCATAATCGAAGCCGGCAATAATGTTTACGAGCGATGTTGGGCTATGCCAATGCCTTCAGATTACAAAAAACTTTTAAAAAGCGGCGTTGCCGATATATCCAATATAGGCTCTTCAAGATGGGGGGGCGCCATTACCGCAGCCTTATTTTTATCTGCGTTTGTTAAAGATACAAAATGGGCGCATATAGATATAGCTGGTCCGGCTTCCGCAAAAAAAGCTTCCGATTATTGCGAAGTTGGAGGAACAGGCTTTGGAGTAAGGCTTATAACCGATCTTATACTACAAGACAGATTAAAAAATGTATAATGGCATTTTTAAACGCCAAAATAAAAGAGTCCTTGATCATTCTTTTTGTCCGAGAATTTTCCATAATGATCGAAGCCGGACTGCCTATTATATCCTCTCTTGAAATCTTATATGAGCGCCAAAGGGATGAAAAATTTGCTCAATCGATACAAAGCGTTAAAGAAGCAATTGAACAAGGGGAAACCATAGCCGATTCTTTTGCCGAATTTCCAAAATATTTTGATCCTTTTTTTATAGAAATGGTAGCGGCGGGAGAGGCTTCAGGGCGTTTGGATGCCATATTGAAAAATATTGCGGATTATAAAGAGCGAAACTTTAAGCTAAAAAAAAAAGTGAAAGCCGCAATGACGTATCCTATAATCTTATTTATAGCATCCATAATTACGGTAGCTTTTATACTTGTTTATGTAATACCTGTTTTTAAAAATATATTTTTAAGTTCTGGAAACAACCTTCCTTATATAACGGAGATTGTTATAAGCTGTTCTGAGTTTGTAAAAAAATATTTTTATTTTATGTTTTTCGGAGTTTTGATTTTATATATCCTCTTTTTAAGATTAAAAAGAATAGAGAGAATAAATTTTATTATAGATAAAACAGTTTTAAAACTTCCGCTTCTGGGCGATTTTTTTTGTAAAATCGCTATTGCAAAGTTTGCGGGCGTAACAGGCATACTGCTTAAAAGCGGAGTATTAATAACGGATACTTTTATTATTTCCGCAAAAACGACAGGCAATAAAGCGCTTGAAAAAGGGCTTTTACAAGTTCGATCAGACGTTATACAAGGGGAAGGGCTTGCGGATTCTCTTGAACGAGTCGGCATTTTTCCGAGTATGGTATGTCAGATGGTTGCGGTAGGGGAAAAAGTGGGGGCGATAGAGATTACTCTTAGTAAAATTGCGGAGTTTTATAACGAACAGATCGAATTAAGCCTTGATACCATAGTTTCTATGATAGAGCCTATTATGATACTATTTTTGGGAATTATAATAGGATTTCTTCTGCTTGCTATGTATCTGCCGGTTTTTAATATTGCCGGCGGGATATGAGAATAGAATTTATAAAAAAACCGTAAAAAGCGTTTAATAAAAAAGATGATAATTTTTCGGATGTACACAATAGGCGAATTAAATAAAGGCAGTCAATTATATTAAAATGATACTTGAAAAAATAAAAATAAAAAACTTTAGAAGTATTAAAGAATTAGAACTAAATTTTAACGAAATTGCCGAAAAAAAATGCTTTATATTGTTAGGAATAAACGAGAGCGGAAAAAGTAATATATTAAAAGCAATATCTCTTTTGAATAAAGATCAAAAAGTTGATTACAATCTTGATTGTAATAAAGAGGCAATTGATTCCGGCGAAACTATTTCGGTTACTTATAGTTTTGAGATTGGAAATAAAGACTTTTACATTGAAAAATTTAAAGAAAAGATAAGCCCTGAAATTGCAAAGTTAATAAAGATTAATGACATTGCGAGAATTGTTGAAATTGACAAGGATAATAATAGGTTTGATTATATCTATGTTTATATCGAGAATAATGAGGAATTTCAGAATTACTGCATATCGAACGGCGATACTATATTGCCTATTAAAGAAGTTTATGACGGCGAGGAAGAGATTGCCGACGAGAATATTGAGGAGTTATTAGGAAGCGATTGCAAGTTATTAACAAAGGGAGAGTTAGAAGTTTATCTGGAAGGTTTATTTTTTGACCTTTTTGAAGCTAACGCTCCAGAAGTTATTTTTTGGGAATCCAAAGAGCAATATTTGATTAACGAACCTGTTCATTTGGAGAATTTTAAAAAGGATAATAGTATTTCAATGCCTTTAAGAAATATTTTTAAAATTTCCGGTATTGAAGATATAGGATATAGAATCGATCTGATTAAAAAAAGCGATGAAAAAAGGCAGGAATTGGAAGAGCTGCTTTCCCAAAATATAACGAAACATATTAATGAAATTTGGAAAGAGCATAAGATAAAAATAAAGATAAGAATTGAAGAGAATTTAAATTGCAAAGTAAGCGTTGAAGATAAGGATAACAGCCTTCCCAAGTATAAAATGAATCAGAGGAGCGACGGTTTTAAGCAGTTTATCTCAATTTTATTAAACCTTTCCGCAGAAAATAAAACCAATATATTGAAAAATAAGATTATTCTATTAGACGAGCCAGAAACCCACATGCACCCGAGCGGCGTCCGTTATTTAAGAGACGAACTTTTGCGCATAGCCGAAAATAACACGGTTTTATTGGCTACCCATTCCATTTACATGATAGATAAAAAAAATATTGATAGACATATCAGCGTAGAGCGTAAGCATTCTTTAACTAAAATCGCTCCTATTGATAAAAATAATCCGTATAAAGAGGAGGTTTTATATGAAGCCTTGGGAACCT
>JAOZTP010000057.1 GCA_029939135.1 Desulfobacterales bacterium | reverse complement strand
CGATTGAAACCGTAGCGTCTCAAAAAGAGGTTATAACCTCAAGAGGCGAGCTTGTAGAAATAGGCGGAATGTTTAGAATACCGGATATAATCGAAAAAAGCGGAGGAATCTTAAAGGGGGTAGGAACCACCAACAGAACCGGAATAAAAGATTACGAGCAGGCAATAAACGATAATACCGCTCTTTTGCTCAAAGTTCATAAAAGCAACTACGACATAATAGGCTTTACAAAAAGCGCGTCATTAAAAGAGATAGTCGAACTCGGAAAACAATATAACATATGCGTAATGGAGGATCTCGGCAGCGGAACATTTATAGATTTTTCGGAATTTAAAATGCAATACGAACCTACAGTTGCAGATTCGGTTAAAGCCGGAGCAGATATAATAACATTTAGCGGCGACAAACTGCTTGGCGGACCTCAAGCGGGAATAATAATCGGCAAAAAAAATATAATAAAATCAATAAGAAAAAATCCGCTTACAAGAGCCTTAAGAATAGATAAACTTACCCTTGCCGCGCTTGAAGGCACCCTTCGTTTATACAGAGACAAAGCAAAAGCCGTCCAAAAAATTCCGACTTTGGCTATGCTTACCGCCCCGTTTGAAACTATACGAAAAAAAACGGAAAAATTTAAAAGAGGCGTAAATTCCGAAAAAAATGCGGAAATTACCGTAAAATCAATCAAAACAGCTTCAAAAGCCGGAGGCGGCTCCTTATGCTCCGAAAAACTCCCCAGCCTCTGCGCCGGCATAAAAATAAACAAATTAACCCCAGATCAAATCGAAAAAAAAATGAGGGCAAACAAACCGCCCATAATAGGCAGAATAGAAAACGAAACCTTTTTGATCGATTTTAGAACTGTAGCGAACGATGAAATAAAAATAATAAAAGCGGCTGTTTTAAAAATAGCAAAAAAAACATAACCATATTAAATAATTACAAAAGAAGACGTCCAAAGTTTTTTGAGTAGCGACAAACAAACAACTTTAGACATACTATGATTTAATATAAACGGAGGAAACCTTCACTATTCAACATATTTAATCATAAAAACAAATGATTAAATATCGTTGTATAACAAAAAAGTTTCCTCTTTTTTAAGGCGAAAAAAAATTTTATAGAGAAAAATAATGATTGAGAAAAAAAAGGATATATTTAAAAATCAGAATTCCGCAGGGCAATTTATCCTTTGCAAAGCCAACTGCACCCGATTTGCAAAAGATAAAAAAAAACAGAAAATAACATGTTATAACGCATTACAAGAAACCTTTGTAAACATCCTTTTGGGGGAGGAGCTTATAAAATATTTTCTTTCCCATTTTAATTCTAAAAAATTTTGCGCCATAGCGATTAAAACCGATTATGACGACAAAAAGGATAATGATTACCAATGCGTTGAAACCGCAAAAATAATAGATCAAATATCCCAAGAAAAAAATGGATTATGGGGGCTTATCGATCCTGCCGTATTCGGAATAATTTTTGAATATAAAAAAACGAGTCATATTGAAAACGCTTTAAAACTTATAAAAAAAACCCTTGAAAAAAATGGAAATAAAAAAATTTTTGCAGGCGCCGCATCTTTTCCCACATTAGATTGCAAAAAAGAGGATATAATAAAAAACGCCTTAAAAGCGTTAGAACATGCAACATTATCCGAACAAAAAACCGCTTGCTTCAATTCCATTACATTAAATATAAGCGGAGATAAATATTATGAACAAAACAACATTAAAAAAGCAAAAAAAGAATTTGAAACGGCTTTAAAATTGGATCCTTCCGATATAAACATATTAAACAGTTTGGGAGTATGTTACGCAATTAAAGACGATTATTTAAAAGCGCTTATACTTTTTGAAAAAATAATAGAAAAATCTCCAGAACATACAATGGCAGTTTATAACATAGGAATGACTTATCTTATGTTAAATAAAAAAACAGAAGCGTTAAACCGCTTCCTTATTATTTATAGACAAAATAAAAATTATCTGTTTGAAGTCGCATTCCAGATAGCAAAAATATATATAGAAAATACGGAACCTGAAAAAGCAAAACCTTATCTTGACAAAATAATCGGGTTAAAGCCAAAAAAATCCGTTTGCCACAGACTTATAGGCGATTATTATCTCGGATTGAAAAATATTGACAATGCAATAAATTCTTATAAAAAAGCGATTAAATACAATCCTTACGACGCCGCTTCCCTATCCGCTTTGGGATATTCATTCGATAAAAAAGGGGAAAACATAGAAATAGCAATATCCTTTTGCAAAGAAGGCGCTGTTAATTCGCCGGAAAACGGATTATACAGATACAGACTCGGAAAACTTTATTTTAAAAATAAAATGTTAGATAAAGCGCTTGACGAGTTTGTTTCCGCTTCAAATGCGGGTTACGATTCTTCCGAATATATTAAAACCATAAAAAATGACCTCCATTTAAAATAAATACCCATAACGCAAAAAAGAATGACTATGGAAATAATTAGACAAACATTTTTTTTACGCTGCAATTTTGAGAATCGAGGCAAAAAGAAATACCTTAATTAAATTATAAACAGAGAAAAATTAAAAAATAATGATAAAAGTTTGCCGGATAACAAAGTAAGAGGTTAGCCAGCAAACTTGAAACAGAGAGATAACAGGATATACCGCCTTGAAACAGAACATTTCCGAATATCTAAATAACAAAATAACCGACGTTTATATAGAGCCGATCAACATAAAAGAAAAATTCATAGATTTTGCGCAACGTTTTGCGGATACTTACGGCGCCTGCGCCCTTATAAGCGGCGGAAAAGATAACGACTGCGCAAGGTACGATATGCTCGGCATAAAACCTTGGCTTACATTTAAAAGCAAAGGGAGAAAAATAGAAATATCCGTAAACGAAAAAAAAATAATAATAACGGCGGACCCCTTTGACATTTTAAAACAAATATTCAACATATTTAAAACGAAAAACCGTTTCAACCTGCCCATAAACTGCGGTTTGATCGGATATTTTGCTTACGATTTAAAACATCTTATAGAAGATTTGCCCGAAACCTGCTTAGATACAACCCGACTTCCGGACATACTCCTTTTTGCTCATCTTATACTTTTGATATTCGATAAAAAAGAGCAAAAATATTTTATTTGCATTCCGAAATTTCAAAACGGCAAAACAGATTATATAAACAAAATAAAAGAGGAATTTTACCGAGATATAGAAAAACCGATTATAAAAAAAGAATGTTTTGCAGGCGTAAAAAATAATCTGACCTCCGGCTTTACAAAAAAATCTTATATAAATTCCATAAAAAAAATAAAAGAATATATATTAGCCGGAGATATATATCAGGCTAATATGACCCAACGTTTTGAAACCGATTTTGACGGGCGTCCTTATACTCTATTTAAAAAACTTTATAAAAAAAATCCGGCGCCTTTTTTTGCATACATAAACGGTATAAATCACTACATAATATCTACATCGCCGGAAAGATTTATACAAAGAGACGGCGCAAAAATAGAAACAAGACCGATTAAAGGAACAAAACCGAGAAAAAAGAATAAAACCGAAGATAAATTAATGGCAAACCAACTTTGCCAAAGTAAAAAAGATGACGCGGAACTTTCCATGATAGTCGATCTGTTAAGAAATGACATAGGAAAAGTATGTAAAAGCGCTTCTGTTAAAGTAACCGCTCATAAAAGACTGGAAACCTACGATAACGTATTTCATCTTGTATCCGACATCAAAGGAGAACTTGACCCAAAAAAAAATTCCATAGACCTAATAAAAGCGGTTTTTCCGGGAGGCTCGATTACTGGATGCCCCAAAATAAGAGCAATGGAAATAATAGACGAACTTGAGCCTGTAAGGCGTCATATCTATACCGGCTCCATAGGATACGTCAGCTTTCACGATACCCTTGATCTTTCCATAGCAATCAGAACCGCGACAATATGCGATAAAAAAATATACTTTTCCGTAGGCGGCGGAATAATTTACGACTCGGTTCCGGAAGATGAATACGACGAAACCCTTTATAAAGGAGAAACATTTTTTAATATTTTACAAAAAAATACTCCTGCAAAACCGAATGCCGATTTCGTATGGATAAACGGAAAAATAGAGCCGGAAAAACAAACCTTTATATCAGTAACAGACAAAGGTTTTTTATACGGATACGGTTTTTTTGAAACAATAAAGGCAAAAAAAGGAGAACCCTTATATTTAAAAGAGCATATCGCAAGATTTAAAAAAACATGGAAAAGCCTTTTTACAAAAACAATACCGGATATAAACTGGCTTGCAATAATCCGACAAACCCTTAAGGCAAACCTCCTTTTAGATAAAGACGCCGCAATAAAAATAATAGCTTCCGAAAAAAACCTAATAGTAAGCGCAAAAAAATATACAAGCCGAATTGCAAACAAAAAAAAAACCGCTTTAGAACTTCTTACATATCCGCATTCAAGACAAACCCCGCTTGCCGATTATAAAACCCTTAACTACCTCTATTATTATCTTGCAGGCAAATGGGCAAAAAAAAACGGGGCGGACGAGGCTATAATCTTAAACCCTGATCTAAGCGTATCCGAAACCAACACCGCAAACATAATAGCTTTTTACAATAAAAAAGCGATTCTGCCCAAATCCTTACACGTCTTGCCCGGCGTAACCGAACAAATAATTGCAAAAAAATTAAAAACTTTCGGGTATGACATAGAAAGAAAAAAAATATATATAAAAAATCTATTAAAAGCGGACTCTATAATACTTACAAACTCTTTAATGGAAATCTTACCCGTATCAAGCATAAATAAAACAAAAATAAAATATAATTATGAACTGTGCCAAGCTCTGCTTAAAGCCGATATTAGAAGTTAAAAATCTGTCCGTTTCCTTTAATACCGAAAACGGAAAAAACATGGCGGTTGATAAAGTTAATTTAAAACTCTTTCCGAATACCGCTCTTGGAATAGTGGGAGAATCCGGATGCGGAAAAAGCGTAACCGCCCTTTCCATAATCAGACTCCTTCCGAAACCTTCCGCGACAATAGAGACGGGAGAAATATTATTTTCCGATAACGACATATTAAAGCTTAATCCGCAACAATTATGCTCAATAAGAGGCGATAAAATATCCGTCATATTCCAAGAGCCGATGACCGCTTTAAATCCCGTCCATAAAATAGGAAAACAGATAGCCGAAGTTATAAAACTCCATAACAAAAACTTAAATCAAACCGAAATCCAAAAAAAAATAATCCGGCTTTTGCAAAAAACAGGAATACCGGATCCGGAAAAAAGAATAAACGAATACCCCCATCAAATATCAGGCGGAATGCGCCAAAGAGTTATAATAGCAATAGCTCTTGCATGCGAGCCTTCAATATTAATCGCGGACGAACCAACCACAGCGTTAGACGCGACAATACAGGCGCAAATAATAGAATTAATAAAAAAAATAAAATTAAAAACCAAAATGTCCGTTATATTCATATCCCACGATCTCGGAGTAATTGCCGAAATATGCGACAACGTTGCGGTAATGTATGCGGGTAAAATAATAGAAACCGGAAACATATCGGACATATTCAACAAACCGGCTCACCCCTATACAAAAGGGCTTATAAATTCCATACCCGGATTAAAGCATAAAAGAAAAACAATCTTAAATACAATAAAAGGAATGGTTCCGAAGGGAGTCGCCGACATAAAAGGCTGCAAATTTGAAAACAGATGCTCCTATGCTCAACCAATATGCAAAACCAAAGAACCTGAACAAATATTAATAGAAAAAAACCATCTTGTAAGCTGCCTGTTTCCGTTAAAAACAGATTAGGCTTTTTACCGCCAGTGATTTGCCACTTTAATTACTTAAAAAGGTATCCGGATATGTCAGAAAAATTATATTTTAATTCTATAAAAAAAAAAGATAACTTTTTTACTGAATACTATCCCCGCAACCCTAACGAATTGTTTGCAACTTTAAGCGTTAATTTTATTGATGACGTAGAAGATGAGAATGCTGCAAAGGAACTTTCGAATTAATCTAAAAAATGGATTGAAAAATATCCTATTTCTATAATGGCAAGCGCCTTTGACAAAGCTGGAGACCTAATTAGTCTGAGTCAAATTAGATCTACCAGTCATTTAACTACAGTAATTAAAAATAATAAAGCTGAAGAGCATTGGCGGATGTTAAATGATAGGGAATTTCCTGACGGTGCATTAGATTGCAATTTTTTATTAAAAACATATTCAGATATTTCTTTCAGAACACAATCTGAAATAAAAAAAAAACTGTATAAAGAATATAACCACAAGAAAAGATTGAAAATGCTCATTATAATTTGGGCAGTTATTATTCCGGCGTCCATTTCCATTCTGGAATTTTTTAGTCCAACTTGGGTAGCGGTTTTAGCTATTATCTATAGCTTATGGAAATCTTACAAAAAATGGAGATTAATGACTGGTAGAGATGATAAGTCTGAAAAAAATAAAGCCAAAGAAAAGAAAGAACAAAAAATGCGGCATCATGACTATCATTGCGATCTTAATCCGGAAGGTTTTCAAAAGCTCAAAATGGAAAACTTTAACACGTCAATCAAACGAAATATCAAAACAATCATACGAAAAAACTTGCCTCCGAAGCGCGAAATCCCTTAATTATTTTTATAATCAGCCATTTTTCTGATCAAAAAAAAATAATAATCAGCGTTTTCTCTGTTTAAATTAGTTCCGAAGAGGTTCAAAGTTTTTTTGCGTAGCGGCTCTTGCCGATTGGGATACAATTTTTAGGCTTATCCCTATTAAGCCGCTTTTTTCCTTCTTTACTTCTTTTCTATTTAAGGATATTTTAACTTATCTGGTTAACTTTATTTAACAAACCAAAACAAAGGAGAAATCTATGGCTAAAGGACACAATGCTCAAAAAACTGAAAAGAAAAAATCGGCAAAAACATTAAAAGAAAAACGGAATGAGAAAAAAAAGAAAAAAGAGCAAAAAGGATAAAATTCAAACTGCGAAACCCCATAATTTTATATATCTATAAATAAAATAAATATGCCCCTATTAGAAGTTAAAAACCTAAAAACCTACTTTCCGGTAAAAAGCGGAGTATTCGGACGCATAAACGAATACGTTCATGCCGTGGACGACATATCCTTTGCCATAAAACAAGGGGAAACATTAGGGCTTGTAGGAGAATCCGGCTGCGGTAAAACAACCGTAGGAAGAAGCATAGCAAAACTTTACGAAGCCGCATCCGGCGAAATAATCTTTGACGGAAAAAACATCTTAAACCTGCGCGGAAACGAGCTTAGAAAAATACGCCGAAATATAGGCTTTATATTTCAAGACCCTTTTGAATCTTTAAATCCTCGCCAAACCGTTTACGACATACTTGAAGAGCCCTTTATAATACATAAAATAAAAAATAAAAAAGAGCGTAAAAAAAAGATACTAAAACTTATCCATAAAGTCGGAATGCCGCAAGAATTCTTAAACAGATTTCCCCATCAATTCTCCGGCGGGCAGCGACAAAGAATCGCCATAGCAAGAGCAATAGCTTTAAAACCGAAATTTATAATATGCGACGAACCAGTATCCGCATTAGACGTGTCAATACAATCTCAAATATTAAACCTGCTTATAAACCTACAAAAACAAATGAGTCTAACCCTGCTTTTTATATCCCATGCCCTCGCCGTTGTAAGACACATATCCGATTATATCGCAGTAATGTATTTGGGAAAAATAGTTGAAATAACCGATTCCGATAGAATAGTCCTATCTTGCCTTCATCCATATACAAAAGCCTTAATATCCGCCGCGCCCCTTCTGACTTCCGCCGAAAAAAAGCAAAGAATAATATTAAAAGGAGAAATTCCCTCTCCTATCAACCCGCCGAAAGGATGCAGATTTCATACAAGATGCCCCAATGTTACGGGAATATGCAAAAAAGTGGAGCCGAAATTAAAATCCGTATCAAAAACCGCAAAACATCTTGCGGCTTGCCATTTAATTAAAACCGATTAAATTTTTTAATAATATTGCATAACAAAAAATTATGATTACATTCTGGAAATATAAAAATTTCGAGCGAAGGAGGATTTATTTATGAATTTTTATCCAATGGGGCATCTACTTTGTATTGATAAAGTTATTTATGACCATGTAGGTATTTCGGACGGACAAGGAATGGTTTATGAAAATACTAAAGGCGTAAAACCCCAACTCGTTTCTATTGACGATTTTGCAAAAGGGAAAAAAATAATAGATTTAAAAATACTTCCAGGCAGTTTTGAGGCGTCCGAAATAATTAGACGAGCTCGAAAAATAATAGAAGAAGGGAAAAAAAGCTATAAACTTTTAACTTATAATTGCGAACACTTTGTAAGAGAGGTATGCGGAGTAGATATAAAAAGCCATCAGGTTCAAAAATATATTTTCTCTTTTTTTGCAGGAAGCATCGCCTTATATGCTAATTCCCCTCATATAAAATGGATTGCAGGCAGCGCGGCAATAGTATCCGCATTTTCTAAAAATAGCGAGGATGCTATTAAAAATAGCCTTATAGGCGCTACTGTAGGAGGTATATTAAGTTTGATTTTTTCAGATATCAAATCCGACAACGATATATGAAAAAGATATAATCTTGTAAAAGGTTATATCTTTTTCATATTATTATTTTCATTTTTATAACTTTTTAATATCCGTCTTATCTGATCCGTATGAATATTAGACTGTTCTGTTTTTGAATAAATTGTTATTAATATGACCTTTGCGTCTGTTTTAACATAATACATAATACGGTATCCCGCGCTTTTTCCTTTGCTAATATCTCTGTTTCTTGCTCGAACTTTAAAAATAGCGTAATCGCCTGTTTTTGGTATCCGATCTCCGACAAATTCCCCGCTCTTAATCCGATCAAGAATAGGCTTGATATCCAAACGAACATGGCGATATTTCTTTGCAAGCGAACGCAAATTACGTTTGAACTCCGAAGTAAACTCCACATCCAAAAATTTTTCTTTATCCGTCATCTTCAATACCGACCCATAATTTATCAATCGGCATTGTTTCGCCAGACATAGCCTCCTCCCAGCCCTGTTTAAAACTGCTTTCCGCAGATTTTAATGATAAACTTGTACAAAAATTTTGCACAGTATTTGACAACTTACAAAAACATTCTGCCGGAATCTCTTTTATTACCATAAAAAGCTGATCTTCATAATTCGCATGATAGCCGTTCATCATAATTTTCCCTTACTCTATTTTAACTATATAAAAAACCTTCATATATAAATCATATTACATAGCAAAGCCAAATTATCAATATTTTTATCTTGCCCACAGATCATCTCCATCTCTCTTATTGTCAACTCCATTTTTCTAACGGTTTCCCGAGCGTTTTCAATAATTTCATCAAAAAAATTGCAAACCCAATCTCTCCTTTTTGCCTCTTTTATACAACTTAAATTCGGAAATATAATAATAAGTATAAATATATTGACAATAGTAAAGGCTAATGATATTACGCCGTAGTATTTATATAAAAAATTTTATCTATCTGATTTTTAAAGCAAATTTCGCTTGCAATTTAATATTTGAAAAAAAAATTCAGAATAAATCAAGCTAATATAAACAAAAAACATGCAAACGTTAATTTTATATTTCTTTTGGAAGGAGGTGCCGAAAAGCTTATAATTTAACAACTCGTATTATGGTCTAATATTTAAATATATAAATTTTTAGGAGGTATAAATAAATGCCAAGTTATGTAATTGCTGAAAAATGCGATGGCTGCAAAGGCGGCGATAAAACTGCCTGTATGTATATTTGTCCTAACGACCTTATGGTTTTGGACCCTAACGCCATGAAAGCTTATAATCAAGAGCCGGATCAGTGCTGGGAATGCTTTTCCTGCGTAAAAATTTGTCCTACGCAGGCAATAGAAGTAAGAGGATACTCCGATTTTGTTCCTCTCGGAAGCAGCGTTATGCCAATGATGGGCACCGAAGATATTATGTGGACATGTAAATTCAGAAACGGATTGATCAAAAGATTTAAATTCCCCATCAGAACAACCCCCGAAGGACAGGCTAATGCGTATGCAGACTTGAAAGGCAAAGACCTTAACAGCGGTCTTCTTTCTACCGAAGAGGCGGACGGTTATCAAATACCCAAACCTCAGGCTACTGTATAGTTTTATAAAATTTAATTAAAAAGTTATAATAATTAAGGAGGATATAATATGGCATTACCTAATAAACTTTTAGGTGAACTTAAAGCTATAAGAGATCCGGAAGTCGAAGAACGCGAAGTCGATATCCTGATAGTAGGCGGCGGTATGGCTGCATGCGGAACTGCATTTGAAGTAAAAAAATGGTGCGGAGACGCTAAAATCTTACTTTGCGACAAAGCCGCAATGGAAAGAAGCGGCGCGGTAGCTCAGGGACTTTCCGCTATTAATACTTATATCGGCGAAAATAGTATTGACGATTACGTAAGAATGGTAAGAAACGACCTTATGGGTCTGGTGCGCGAAGATCTTATATTTGACCTCGGATGTCATATTGACGATTCGGTTCATCTTTTTGAAGAATGGGGACTTCCCATATGGAAAAAGAATGAAGAAGGAAAAAACCTTGACGGTAAAAAGGGTTTGAAAATAGGAGCCCTTAAATCCGGCGCAAAACCTGTTCGCACAGGCAAATGGCAGATAATGATCAACGGCGAATCTTACAAAAGAATCGTTGCCGAAGCAGCCAAACTTGCTTTAGGCGAAGAAAACATTATCGAACGTTGCTTTATAGTGGAACTTCTTCTCGACGCTAATGAAGAAAACAGAATCGCAGGCGCTGTAGGCTTCTCAGTTCGTGAAAATAAAATTTATATAATTAAATGCAAAACCGCTATGGTAGCATGCGGCGGCGCGGTAAATATTTATCAGCCGAGAAGCGTAGGCGAAGGCAAAGGACGCGCTTGGTATCCGGTATGGAACGCAGGCTCTACATATACTATGTGTATGAAAGTAGGCGCAGAGCTTTCCATGATGGAAAACAGATTTACCCCTGCTCGTTTTAAAGACGGTTACGGACCTGTTGGCGCATGGTTCTTACTGTTTAAAGCAAAAGCGCTAAACGGTTTAGGCGAAAACTTTGCGGCAAGCGACGCTGCAAAACAGGAGCTTGAAAAATTTGCTCCTTACGGAACCGCCGCAATTACTCCTACCTGTTTAAGAAATCATCTCATGCTGTTCGAAATGAAAGCGGGACGCGGTCCTATTATGATGGATACGGTAACCGCCCTTTCAGAGATCGGCAAAACAATGGATAAAAAAGAGCTTAAACATCTTGAATCCGAAGCATGGGAAGATTTCCTTGACATGACTTGCGGACAGGCTAACCTGTGGTGCGCAACAGACACAGAGCCCGAAAAGAAAAATTCCGAAATTATGCCTACCGAACCTTATTTGCTCGGTTCTCACTCAGGCTGCTGCGGATTATGGGTATCAGGCCCCGATTACGACTGGATTCCGGATTCATACAAAATCAAATATAACGACAAAATATATAACCGTATGACTACCGTAAACGGTCTGTTTACTGCAGGCGACGGCGTAGGATGCTCTGGCCATAAATTCTCTTCCGGCTCTCATGCGGAAGGACGCATCACCGCAAAAGAGATGACAAGATTCATCCGCAACAATGCGGGCTTTACTCCTACATTAAAACAGTCTAAAGAAGAACTTGTAGACCTTGTATATAAACCTGTCAGAACATACCTTGACAACTGTGAATATACAACCGACACAGATGTTAACCCCAACTATGCAAAACCGGACGGAATGGCTCTTCGTTTAATGAAGGCTACCAACGAATACGGCGGCGGAACTGCTACATTCTATCAAACAAGCAGCAAATCCCTTGAAGTGGTTATGGATCTGTTAAGCGTTATGCGTGAAGACTGCGAAAAACTCGCGGCAGGCGATCTGCATGAGCTTATGAGATGCTGGGAAATCTATCATCGTATCTGGACAGTTGAAGCGCATCTACGTCATATACAGTTCAGAAAAGAAACCCGTTACCCTGGCTTCTACTATCAAGCGGATCATCCTGGACAAGACGACGCTAACTGGTTCTGTTTTGTAAATTCAAAATA
>JAOZTP010000170.1 GCA_029939135.1 Desulfobacterales bacterium | reverse complement strand
TGCTGGAATTCGGCGGTTACCTATCCGGTAACGGCGGTAGCCGAAAAATACGGCGTGCCCTTTGTAGTTCCGGTATCCGTAGCGGATAAAATTACCGAACAGGAATTTAAAACAGTGTTCAGAATAGCCGCAAAAGACAGCTGGTGGACAAGAGATCAGTTTGCCTTTTTAAAAGACATGGAAAAAGAATTTAATACTACCGTTAAAAAACTTGCCTTTGTATATGAAAACGGAGACTGGGGACAAGGATTTGCTCAACAATGGAAAAAACTTGCCGAAAAAGGCGGATACGAAGTTGTTCTTGACGAGCCTTATCCCTCTTCGGCTACGGATCTAAGCCCTATCGTTCAAAAAATAAAACGCTCCGGAGCGGAAGTTTTACTGCTCGTTTCAAACGCGGCGGACGCAATATTATTAGCCAATACCCTTTCAGATTACAAAGTTAAACTAAAAGCTATCATTACAAGCGGAGGCGGACATGCGGATCCTTCCTTTATGAAAGCTACCGGAAAAAACGCCTTAAAATACTTCGATATAGTAGAATGGGAAACAGACATAAACAAATCAGGCGCAAAAAAAGCTAACGAAAAATACAACAAACTTTACAAACAAAATCTTACAGGCGAAGCCGTTGACGCATATCTTGCGGTATATGTTATAAAAGACGCATTAGAACGCGCAGGCTCGCTGGAACCCGCAAAAATAAGAGAGGCTTTATCCTCCACGTCATTAAAAGACGGTCCCGGAATGATAGTAGGCTACCCTGCGGTTGAATTTGACGAAACAGGACAAAACAAAAACGCCTCGCTCGTAATGATACAGATAAACGATCTCGGAAACGGTCCCGAACGAATCAGCGTTTGGCCCAAAGAGGCAAGAAGATCAGGATATACTCCGATATTTCCTATGAAATAAAAGAGACGGCAATAAGAGACGCCGCATGCAGCGTCTCTTATCAAAAAACAGACGATAATTCTAAATTCAAGACGACATTTATAAGTTCTGCTACCGCCAGTTATGAAAGAAGCAAAAAAAGTACTTAAAATAGAATAGCTTTCGTCCAAAAATTTGTT
Organism: Desulfobacterales bacterium; assembly: GCA_029939135.1. Taxonomy (GTDB): domain Bacteria; phylum Desulfobacterota; class Desulfobacteria; order Desulfobacterales; family JAFDMD01; genus JAFDMD01. Next base: position 2,351 of record JAOZTP010000170.1, on the reverse strand, counting down.
CGAAAGAGAAAAGTTTGCCGTATAACAAAGTAATTTGTTCGTTTGCAAGGCGAAAAAAATTTTTAACCGCAGGAATACGCTGAGTATTTCGAGGATTAAATTTTTTTCAACGCGGCAAACGGGCAAATTGCAAAGTTATCTGGCAAACTTTAAAGAGGAAATCTATGATCTACCTTATAGAAGACATAATAAACGGAATCCTAATGGGATCCATATACGGGCTTACCGCATTAGGATTAACCGTTATATTCGGAGTGCTGAAAGTAATAAATTTTGCCCACGGCTCCCTGCTTATGATAGGAATGTATATTGCATACTGGATAATAACCGCAACCGGAATACATCCATACCTAGCGCTATTTATAACCGTGCCGGTAATGTTTTTTTTCGGCTATTATATGCAAGACATAATAATAAAGCCTATATTCAAGGCGGAAAAAAATGTCCGCGAACCAATAACCGTTATAATAGTTACAACCGGTTTATGGTATATATTAGACAACCTTACGCTGCTTATTTTCGGACCCCAATACCGATCCATACAAGATAACGCTTTAAAAGGTTCTATGCTGGAAATAGGCGAAATATTCATATCCGTTCCGAAACTTTGCGGCGCGCTTACCGGAGCCTTAACAGCATTTGCAATATATCTGTTCTTTCAAAAAACAAAGACAGGCAGAGCCGTGCGCGCCACATCCATAGATAGAGAAACTGCAAGCCTTATGGGAATAAACCAATACAAAATATATAACATTGCCTTCGGTATAGGAACCGCGGCGGCAGGCGTTGCGGCGGTAACCCTAGTTCCGTTTTATAACATATTTCCTACCGTAGGAGTTCTATTCGATATAAAAGGCTTTATAATAGTTGTTTTGGGAGGATTAGGCAGCATACTCGGAGCTATGCTGGGTGGAATAATAATAGGACTTATAGAATCCGTAGGGCCGCAATTTATGTCCAGCACATGGACGGAAGCAATAGTTTACGGACTGTTTCTCCTTGTTCTATTTATAAAACCCTCCGGATTATTCGGTATAAAACAGGATTGGTAAAAAATAATGACAAAAGAAAAAATAAATAAAATCGCAATACTACTTTTCCTATTTATAGCTTTTACAATTCCGCTTTTTGTCCGAAGCGCCACATACCTGCATATATTAATACTACTTTACTTCTATGCATACCTAACGACATCTTGGAACCTTGTAGGCGGATTTGCGGGAGTGCTTCCGCTCGGGCATGCCGTATTTGTAGGAATAGGCGCATACACATCTACAATCCTATCGCTTCAATACGGAATAAGCCCATGGATAGGAATGATTGTCGGCGCTTTTATAGCCCTTATACTCGGAGTTATAATAGCCGTTCCCACCCTTAAAATGAGAGGCGCTTACTTTGCGCTTGCAACCATAGCCTTTGCCGAAGGCGTAAGAGTAACGATAGAAAACATCAACACAATAGGACCGTTAAACATAAACGGACCACGAGGCATTCAAATACCGCCGACAAACGAAGGTTTTGTCAACTTCATGTTTGCCGGTAAAGAGCCATACTATTACATCATATTAATAATGTTAATACTCGTTTTAACCTTAACATTTTTAATATCCCGCTCAAAACTCGGATACTATCTTAACGCCGGAGGCGAAGAGCCGGAAGCCGCAATGGCGCTTGGAATAAACGTTTCAAAAGCAAGATTAACCGCAATGGCTATAAGCTCCTTCCTTACCGCTTTGGCGGGAACATTCTACGCTCAATTTACCCTATACATACATCCTAAAAGCATATTCTCTTTAGATCTATCTTTTGAAATAGCCTTTATTGCGCTTATAGGCGGACGAGGCTCAGTTGCTGGTCCTATAATAGGCGCTCTTCTACTAAGACCGGTAAGCGATCTATCGCGCATATATTTCGGCAGCCAGATACCCGGACTTCACCTGATAATATTCGGAGCGGTATTAATACTTGTAATGCTATATCAGCCGAGAGGATTACAAGAGCCCTTAACCAGAATATATAATAGATTCATCGAAAAATTTTTTTTAAAAAACAATAAGTAGGTCGGCGTTGCTTCGCGAAATCCGAAACTACGAAACTAATTGGTCGGCAAATTCGTTTGCCACATTTCTTGCTTATTAACAGGTAAACAAACATTATTAATGATATTTATTAATTCAAAACAAAAATGACTAATTTCGGCGGATAACAAAATAATTTGTTCGTTTGCAAGGCGAAAAAAAATTTTAACCGCAGGAATACATGGAGTATTTCGAGGATTAAAAAAATTTTTCAACACCGCAAACGAACAAATTATTTTGTTATCCGCCGAAATTAGTCATTTTTGTTTTGAA
>JAOZTP010000169.1 GCA_029939135.1 Desulfobacterales bacterium | reverse complement strand
ACTATTTAAGAGAACGCTTAAAAAAAGGAGACATAACCCTTTATAAAGAGGCGACCGTAAAAGAAATTTTAAGAGACGGAGTAATATTTAAATATAAAGGAGAAAACAACTGCATTTCAGGGTTTGATACCCTTGCCTTGTCCGACGCAATGCAGCCGATAAAAAAACCTGCTGAATTGTTGAAAAAAACAGAATTAAATTCAAAATAATAGGGGACGCTAAAAACCCCCGTGATATAATGCTATCCATAAACGAAGGAGAGGAGAACTAATGATAAAAAAAATTAAAAACAAAATAGCAATCTTAATCATATTGGCTTTTTTGCCTATCTACGGATGCGCCGAAGTAATAATAGGAAGCGCCGCCGCAGGAACCGGAGTTTATACATATTTTAAAGGAGAGGTTAAAAGAAGCTACTATAAAAAATCCGATCAATGCGTTGCAGCCTCCAATCAAGTTTTAAAAGAATTAAACGTAAGAACGTTCGAGCCAATTCAGGAAACCGCAAAAACCATATTAAAAGCGGAAAGAACAAATAAATCCATAATAACCGTTACCATAACAAAACAGAAACTAAATTTAACCGAAATATCGATTCGTTCCGGCGTAATAGGCATATGGGATAAACAACTTTCGGAGTTAATACATGACAGCATCGCGGAAAAACTTCAATAAAAGCCTTACGGCAGCCGCAAAAAAAACAATCGCCTCAAACAACATGTTAAAACCGGCGGATAAAGTACTAGTAGGCGTATCAGGCGGCGCGGATTCCATAGCCTTGCTCCATTTTTTGCATGCCGCAACCTCCGAATACAAAATATCTATAGCCGCGGCGCATTTAAATCATCTTATAAGAGGCAAAGGGGCTTTTGATGACCAAGAATTTGTAAAAAAAACAGCCTATAGTTTAAAAATCCCCTTCTTTTCCGCAAAAGAGGATGCAAACGCTTATAAAAAAAAAACAAAAAAATCGTTAGAAGAGGCTGCAAGAGATATAAGATACAAATTCTTTGAAAAAACAGCTTTAAAAAACGGATACAGTAAAATAGCTCTTGCTCATAATGCGGATGATAACGCAGAGTTATTGCTAATGCGCATAATAAGAGGCGCCGGCATATCCGGGCTTTGCGGAATACCCGCGGTTAGAGAAGGCAAATATATAAGACCCTTTATAAAAATAGAAAAAAAAACCATATACGAATATATAAAAGCCGAAAACCTAAAGCACATTGAAGATAAATCAAATTACGACCCAAAATTTTTAAGAAATAGAATAAGACAAAACCTAATCCCTTTATTAAAAAAAGAATATAATCCCAACATAGTAAAAACCCTTAATAATATATCCTCAATCGCAAAAAAAGAAGAGGGATGGATTTTACGGGTTTTACCTCCTATATTTAAAAAAACCGTATATAAAAAGGATAAAAATCAAATAACCCTTTTATTAAACAGCCTTAATAAAATAGCCGAAGGCGGAAAAAGACGAATAATAAGAGAGGCTTTAAATCATATTAAAACAGACCTTAAAAACATATCTTTTGCGCATATCAATTCCATAATAAAACTTACAAAAAACCCATCATATTACGCTTCCGCAGATATAAGCGACAATATATTAGTTGTAAAAAATAAAAACCATCTTATATTTACAAAAAAACAGAATTATAAAAAACCGGAAACCATTAATTACGAATACAAATTAAAAAAACCGGAAACCGTTTTAATAAAAGAGACAAAGCAAAAAATAACATTTGGCGAAATAAAAAAAAACAGCCTGCCGAAAAATTTTTTAAAAGAAAAAAATAAATCGGAAGAATACTTTGACGCTGATAAAATAGAATTTCCTCTTACAATAAGAAATTTTAAAAACGGAGATAAATTTATACCCCTTGGAATGACAGGGGGACAAAAGTTAAAAAATTTTTTTATTAATAATAAAATTTCGGCAAACAAAAGAAAAAAATGCCCTATAGTATTAAGTAAAAATAAAATAATATGGATAGCCTGTTTAAGAGCCTCCAATGCCTGTAAAATAACCGAAAAAACAAAAAAAATTATAAAAGGGGAGGTTTTTCTTGCTTAAATTTAATTTTAATGATTATCGAATTTTAAAAAACCGGTAAGAATAATAAACCAAGGAGATTGTGGTGAATCAATTTAGTAAAAATCTGGCGTTATGGATTGTTATCGTAGTTATGACCCTTATATTCTATAACCTTTTACATCAACCCCAGTCTGTAGAATCCAACATAAATTATACCCAGTTTCTTAACATGGTAGATAAAGAGACGGTAAAAGATGTTACTATAGAGGGGAACGAACTTGCCGTTACGGACATAAACGGAGGGCGTTATAAACTATTTTATCCTAACGATCCGGAACTAATAAAAACAATGAGAACAAAAGGGGTTTCCATAAACGTTAAGCCTCCGGAAACATCCCCATGGTATCTTTCATTGCTCGCTTCATGGTTTCCTATGATATTTTTAATAGGAATCTGGATATTTTTTATGCGTCAAATGCAGGGAGGAGGAGGCAAAGCGCTCTCTTTCGGCAAAAGCAAAGCAAAACTTTTATCCGACAAAAGAAGCAAAGTTACCTTTGCAGACGTAGCCGGAATAGACGAAGCAAAAGAGGAGCTTGCCGAAGTTGTGGATTTCTTAAGAGAGCCTAAAAAATTTACGAAACTCGGAGGCAGAATACCAAAAGGGGTTCTTCTTGTAGGTCCTCCCGGAACAGGCAAAACCCTTCTTTCAAAAGCAATAGCAGGAGAGGCGGAAGTTCCGTTTTTTACCATAAGCGGCTCCGATTTTGTAGAAATGTTTGTAGGAGTGGGCGCGTCAAGAGTAAGAGACCTTTTTACGCAAGGCAAAAAAAATGCGCCCTGCATAATATTTATAGATGAAATAGACGCTGTAGGGAGACACAGAGGCGCCGGACTCGGCGGCGGACACGACGAAAGAGAACAAACCCTAAACCAACTGCTTGTAGAAATGGACGGCTTTGAATCAAACGAAGGAGTTATACTAATATCCGCAACAAACAGACCGGACGTATTAGACCCCGCGCTTCTGCGCCCTGGCAGATTCGACAGACAAATTATAGTCGCCTTGCCGGACATTGCAGGAAGAGAAAAAATATTAAAAGTTCATATGAAAAAAAGCCCACTAGACGACGATGTGGACGCCTCCGTAATAGCGAAAGGAACCCCCGGATTTTCCGGCGCAGACCTTGAAAACCTTGTAAACGAAGCGGCGTTATTTGCGGCAAAACATGGCAAAAATAAAGTTGAAATGATAGATTTTGAAAATGCAAAAGATAAAGTTTACATGGGGCTTGAAAGAAAATCCAAAGTAACAAAAGAGGAAGACAGAAAAATAACCGCATATCATGAAGGCGGACATGCGCTTGTGGCTAAATTTTTGCCG
>JAOZTP010000168.1 GCA_029939135.1 Desulfobacterales bacterium | reverse complement strand
CCGTCCGCCTTAAAGAATTTTGTCATATCCTTAATATATTGTTCTTTATAATCTTCTGATCTTACAATAAACAAAGAAGTATAAGCTTTTGCCATACCCTCAAAAGGCTTGTTAATATCAAAATCCTTAAAAATCCAGCTATTGCAATAAGTGGAAGCTACAATACAAATTTTAAGCCTTTCAAACAATTCCGAATAGCTTCTAAGTCTTCCCCATACTGGCATCCCGTCCCAATAAATCCTATGTTTTTCGTCGGCAATGCGCCCCTCTTTATTTTTAACCTTTTGATTAATCTCATTTACAAGCTTTTGATAGCAAATATTTGCTTTTTCTGTTCCTCTTCCCACAACAGCCGCGCCCATAAGAGTAACCGAATCGAAAAAGCTTAAAGGGGAAGGAACCGTTGCCGCAGCGTTTAAAATCGTCTCCCACAAATTAGAACATTCCACAGAAAAAGACATAACCCGCTTTAAAAAATCAAAATCCAATTTTTTACCGGCAATATCCTCCAACGGTTTTACAAGGTCTTGAATCTGCATTGCTATCGAAGGAATATGAGATTCGGTTACGTCCGTTACGCAATTATAAGTATTTATCCCTATTACCGGAACATCATAATACCGCCCATACCAACAAAACCAATCCTGAACGTCTCGACATTGATTAGTATTATAAACCAAAACATCCGGCGTAGGCGGGCTTTTAATAGTTTTATAAGCTTTTTCCAAAGGGGTAACTCCTGCAAGACAAGCGCCTATATCCGACGTAAGATAAGAGCAAATATCCGGCGAATATCCGATTGCGTTTGCTTTTGGAATAAAATCCGCCGCAGTTTTAGAGGCTCCTATCATAGCGGAATGAGTTTCCGGAAAATATACCAAAAAGCCCAAGGCTCGCAAAAGTTCTGCGGGTCCCGTGCTTGTGCACCAAGCAATTTTTTTAGATTTTGTTTTTGACGCTTCGTCCAGCTCGTAATAATAATTCGCCATAAATTTATTTAATACGGCTGCGCTTTCAAGTCTTTTGCTCATGTTGCCCCCTTTTTTATTTAAAACAAAAAAATCTCCCTTCGCCCGCTCATTTGTATATTTATTCCTTTATATTGGCAAGGGTTTAAAAAGAGACAAACAAAAAATACGCCCCGTTATTTTTTCTTTACATATTTGTTATTTCAGCATATTTTAAGCGCATTTGCTCAATTTTTACGCATCGCTGCAAAAACAAAAGGGTTAAAAAGCATAATGAATAAAATAGAAATAGCCGAAATAATAAAGGCGACCGGCAAGTACGATTTAAAGATATTTTCGCGACAAACCATAGAGGCAATAGAAAAAAGCGTCTTTGAAAAAAACGGCAAACATTTCATCAAATGCCTTTCAAGAAAAAAGGATATATTAGTAAAGCCGGAAGAAATCATAAGACAATTAATGATCCATAAGCTTATAAACGAGTACGGTTATCCCCAAGAACTAATAAAAGCGGAATACTCCGTTTATTTTGGAAGAGAAACAAAACGAGCGGATATAGTTATACTAAACAAAGCGGACGAAAGCAGCGAATACTGCGTTTTGGAAATAAAAAACAACAAAGCGCAAGACGGAAAAGAGCAATTGAAAAGCTATTGCAACGGATGCGGCGCGCCGCTTGCGGTTTGGACAAACGGAATTGAAATAAATTATTATGAAAGAATAGACCCCAATTTTTTCGAGCCTCTTTCTAACATACCCAAAGCAGACGAAACAATAGACGACATAAAAAACGAACCCTTTACATATCTTGAATTAATGCAAAAAGACAGGCTTATACAGGAAAGAAAATCTTTAAAAAGCCTAATAGAAGAAATGGAAGACGAGGTTTTGGCAAATGCCGGCGTTGACATTTTTGAAGAGGCTTTCAAACTTATATTTATAAAACTTTATGATGAAATGGAAAGCTCCGAAGATAGAATGTATATTGAAAGAAGGTTTCAAAATATTAAAGGTAAACATCCTCATTTAAATTATAAAGAGATTTTAGAAAAGATTGACGCCGAAGATTTTAGAAGATTAGAATTCAGGAGCCGAGGAGACGCTCATCATACAAAAAAGGAAATAAACAAACTCTTTAAAGAGGCAAAAGAAAAATGGGGCGGAATATTTGAAAAAGGGGAGCCTATAAGAATTACAGATCCAAGCCATCTGCAAATATGCGTAGCCTTTTTACAAAACGTAAAGCTATTTAATTCTAACCTGCAAGTAATAGACCAAGCTTTTGAGTACTTAGTAAATAAATCTGCAAAAGGGGAAAAAGGACAGTATTTTACCCCCCGAAACATCATAGACATGGCGGTTTATATGATAAACCCGAAACAAAAGGAATACATGATAGACACAGCTTGCGGAAGCTGCGGATTTACGGTTCATACCTTATTTAATGTTTGGCAAAAAATGGTAAATAACGGAGAGGCAAACTTTGCGAACTTTTCCAATCAGAAACTAACATCTCAACAAAAAAAATATGTAAATAAGGTTTTTGGAATAGATTTTGACGAAAGAGCCGTTAGAGTCGCAAGAACTCTTAACATGATTGCAGGAGACGGAAGCACAAACGTTCTGCATCTTAATACTTTGGATTATTCAAGATGGAAAGAAAAAGCAAAAGATCCGGACTGGTTAAAAATATATAGTAATGGTTATCAAAGACTTATTGAACTTGCTCAAGATAAAGAAAATCTAAAAGATTTTAACTTTGATATAGTAATGGCAAACCCTCCCTTTGCCGGAGACATAAAAGACAACAGTATAATAGGAAAATATGACATAGCCCATAAAAACGGAAAACAAATAAAAAAAATATCGCGAGACATTCTATTTATAGAAAGAAATTTGGATTTTTTAAAACCGGGCGGCAGAATGGCAATAGTTTTGCCGCAAGGCAGATTTAACAATACATCAGATCAAAGAATCCGAGAATTTATAATGGAAAAAGCAAGATTAATCGCAGTTGTAGGATTAGACGGAAATACCTTTAAACCCCATACAGGAACAAAAACATCCGTTTTATTCGTTCAAAAATGGGACGATAAAATAAACCCGCAAGTTGAAGATTACCCCATATTTATGGCGGTTTCCGAAAACACCGGAAAAGATAACTCCGGCAAAGAAATATACAAAACAGACGAAAACGGAATAAGAGAATTAGACGAGCATAATCATATAATGCAAAAACATGACCTTGATAAAATTGCTTATGCTTTTGAGGAATGGGCGATAAAAAAAAAACTTAGCTTTTGGGGAGAACCCCGCCTGGGAAAACATTAAGCTCTTTTAATGGCGAAGCGCTAAACGAAACATTAAAAGAGCTTAATTCTAAAATCAGTATAATAAAAAGCGGAGATATTTTAAAGGCTAATAGATTTGACGGGGAATATTTTAAGCCTGAGTATTTGGAGAATGAAAG
>JAOZTP010000056.1 GCA_029939135.1 Desulfobacterales bacterium | reverse complement strand
ATATTTTATTCTTTGCAAAGGATGCAAACGCCGCCGTAAGACTTGTTTTGCCTGTCCCGCCTTTTCCGCTTAAAACTATTAGTTCTCGCATCCTTTTTCACTCCTTTGAACAATTTCCGCAATAGAACGGTATAATTCTAAAAATTTCTCTTTAAACTCCGGCATAGCGGATACTACAAGCTCTCCTTTTGAATATATCTCGGCTATTTTTCGCTCAAAAGGTATTTCCATTAGAATTGGTATATTATTATCTCTCGCATAATCTTTTACTCTGTTATCCCCTATATCCGCTCTGTTAATTACAAGCCCGCATGGAATATTTAAAACCTTTACCGCCTCTACGGCAAGTATAAGATCATGCAACCCGAAAGGGGTGGGTTCTGTTGCCAAAAGAACAAAATCTGTATTTTTCATAGCCGTTATAACAGGGCAGGAAGTTCCGGGCGGCGCATCTATAATATTAATTTTTGTTTTATCAATATAATCTTTTACTTTTTTTATCAAAGGAGGCGACATAGCTTCGCCTACTCTTATCCGTCCGTTAACAAAAAAAATATCTCCGCAATACCCTACTCCTATCTTACCTAATTCCCTTTTTGTTTCGGAAACAGCATTTTCTGAACAAACTTCAATGCATCCTCCACAGCTATGACACAGCTCAGGGAATGTCAAAACAGTTTCTTGTAATACCGCTATCGAATTAAATCTGCATATTTCCGCGCATTTTCCGCATAATGTGCATTTTTCAAGGTCAATTTTAGGAACCGGAGTATAAACAGTCTCCGTTTTCTCAAATTTCGGATTTAAAAAAAGATGAGAATTAGGCGCTTCTACGTCGCAGTCCAACAAAACCGTATCGGTTTCAAGAGAAAAAGCAAGATTGGTTGCAATGGTAGTTTTGCCTGTTCCGCCTTTTCCGCTCGCTATGCTGATAATCATAATTTTTATACCTTATTCATCCGTTTAAAGCCTGCCGTCTAACCTTCTATTTTGCATTAGATTGCCTATATAAACGGACGTTTTGCCTGTTGATAATTAATGATAATGAAGATACAAAAATATAAATTTTATTTCCCCAATACCATATTTAAATTAGATAAAAGCTTTTCCGCATCCTCTTTAGAAGGCGCAAGCGGCAGCTGCATAAGAACGCCGAGTCCTTCTGTCGCTTCATGAAAATCTTTGGGAGAAAGTTTGCTTGCTATAACGCAGTTTATCATCGGATTAATTGAAACTACCTTTTTAACCAAATCAATACCGGCCATATCTTTCAATGATTCGTATGTTATTAGGAGGTTAATCTTTTTTTCTACAATCATCGAAAGCGCCAAGTCGCCGGTTTTTGCCCATTCAATATCAATATTATTTTTTTCTAACGTCATAGCAAGCTCGGACAAAACTCTTTTATCATCGCATAATATAATCGCTTTAATCATTACTTTCTCCTATCTGCAGTTCATATTTGCCGCCCTCTATCTTTATTGCCTTTCCGAAAAGTAAGGCTTCGGCGACATTCTTTCTTGCTTTTTCTAAAATCCTTCCGAAAGTCGCTCTTGACACCTTCATACTTTTACCGGACTCCTCGTGAGACATGCCCAGCAAGTCCGCCAAACGCAAAGCTTCCAAACCGCTTACCGTTAAGGTAGCCTCGCGAAGATTTACAAGAGGTATTCCTCTCGGTTTAAAATATGTAACTCCAGGATTAAATTTTACGCATCTGTCTTTTTTAGGTCTCATAAATCTCCATTAAAGTTATGAGCATATGCTCATATAGTAAAACTAAAATTTTATATGTCAAGGGTTATATTTGAAAAAATAAAGAACGGGTTCAAAGGAAATAATAATAAAAATTTTCACTTTGGCGGATATAAAAATTGTTGGGTTTCGCTTTGCTCAACTCAACCTACAGACTATTCTATTATTTTACAATTGTCATTTCGACGAGCGTAGCGAGGAGAAATCCCTTAATTAAATTGCAAAAATAATTAAAGTTTGACGGATAACAAAGTGATTTGTTCGTTTGCAAGGCTTGCAAAAATTTTAACCGTAGGAATACTAAAGTATTTCGAGGATTAAAATTTTTATCCAACGCCAAAATTGGGCAAATTACAAAGTTATCTATCGAAATTTATTTTTTTGCATCTTCGCCCACGTATCTTTAAGGGGAACAGTCCTGTTAAAAACAGGCGCTCCCTCTTTTGAATCTTTCGAATCGGCGCAAAAATAGCCCAGCCTTTCAAACTGGCATTTTTCCTCCGGAAGCGTATCGGCAAGACTCGGCTCCAATTTTGCAGACTTTACAATTACAAGAGAATTCGGATTTATACAGTCTCTAAAATCGGCTACACTTTTTTTATCTTCCGGATTAGGAAGCGTAAAAAGATTATTATAAAGTCGAACCTCCGCGGAAATTGCATGCTCTGCCGAAACCCAATGAATTGTTCCTTTAACCTTTCTGCCATCCGGCGCAGAGCCTCCTCTGGTTGTCGGATCATATACGCAATGAATCTCTTTTATCTCGCCGTTTTCGTCATAAACTACATCCGTGCATTTAACAAAATAGGCGTATCTAAGCCGAACCTCTTTTCCAGGAGCAAGCCTGAAAAATTTTTTCGGGGGATCTTCCATAAAATCCTCCCGCTCTATATATAACTCCCTTGAAAAAGGAACTCTTCTGAAGCCAAAAGATTTGTCCGTCGGATGATAAGGAGAGTCAAAGTATTCGGTTTTGCCTTCAACATAATTATCTATTATAACCTTTATTGGGTTTATAACCGCCATAACTCTTTTTGTCGTCCTATTAAGCTCCTCTCTGATACAATGCTCCAAAAGAGCCAAATCCACAATACTGTCTCGCTTTGCGACTCCTATTCTGGAGCAAAAATCTTTAATCGAAGCCGGAGTATAACCGCGTCTTCTTATGCCGGAAATAGTAGGCATTCTGGGGTCGTCCCAGCCTGCAACAACATTGTCCGCCGCCAGCATATTAAGCTTTCTTTTGCTTAATACCGTATATGTAAGATTTAATCTCGCAAACTCTATCTGTTTCGGATGGCATTCGGATTTTAACTGATCAAGGAGCCAGTCGTATAAAGGTCTATGATCTTCAAATTCCAAAGTGCAAAGAGAATGGGTTATATTTTCAAACGAATCGGAAAGGCAATGAGTAAAATCATACATAGGATATATATGCCATTTTTTTCCGGTTCTATAATGAGAATCATGTTTAATCCTGTAAATTACAGGGTCTCTCATGTTAAGATTCGGAGAATTCATATCTACTTTAGCCCGTAAAACCGCTTCCCCCTCTTTAATATCTCCGTTTTTCATAATCTCAAACAAAGCAAGGTTTTCTTCTATGCTTCTGTCTCTATACGGGCTGTTTTTGCCCGGCGCAGTTAATGTGCCTCTATATTCTCGTATCTGCTCCGCGTTTAAATTGCATACATAAGCCTTGCCTTCCTTTATAAGCTTTAAAGCGCATTCGTAAAGCTTATCGAAATAATCGGAGGCATGATAAATATGATCCTTCGGGTCAAACCCAAGCCATTTTATATCCGATTTTATAGCCTCTACATATTCGGCGTCCTCTTTTGCCGGATTAGTATCGTCAAACCTTAAATGGCAAGTACCGCCTCGGTTTTCTTCGGCTATTCCGAAGTTTAAGCAAATAGATTTTGCATGCCCTATATGAAGATAGCCGTTAGGCTCCGGAGGAAATCTCGTAATAACCGCTCCGTTATTTTTTTCGGATTCCATATCCTCTTTTATAATATTTCTGATAAAGTCCGAAGGCTCTGTCATAATTTTTAAATCCCATTATCGGTTAAAAATAAAAAGTGATAAATTCTATCGCCATTTCCAAAAAAGATTTACAATTAATATATGCCTGTTATAATTGTCAATATAAAAAAACAAAAACTTTCGCCCTTTTTGACATAGGTCAATGACTAAAAAGATTAAAAAATATAATCTTTTTATAAAAACAAGAGAAAGGGGGCGACATTAAAACAACCCTCTTAAATAATGTTTGTTTTACGGCATGCAAAAATTTTAAACGCCAAGACAAATATAAAAAAATTAAAAAAAGGAGACAACAAAATGTTTTGTTTTCAATGCGAACAAACGGCAAAAGGAACAGGATGCGAAAAAATAGGCGTATGCGGCAAACCTCATGAAGTTGCGGCATTACAAGACCTTCTTATTTTTGCGTTAAAAAATCTTTCCGTAGAGGCGGTTAAGGCAAGAAAAAAAGGGATATTAGATCAAAAAATCAATACGTTTACATGCAAGGCTCTTTTTTCTACTCTTACCAACGTAAATTTTGATTCGGAAAGGATCGCTTCCCTTATAAAAGAATGCGAAACTCATATAGCAAGCTTAAAAGAAAAACTCGGAGACGAAGCCGAAGAGTGCAAATGCAAAACATGTATGATTTTGCCAAGCGCAAATAACGAAATGGAAGAGCTTATAAAATCCGGAGAAAAAGTAGGAATAAAATCTAACTCCAAAATAAACGAAGATGTACTATCTTTACGAGAACTTCTGATTTACGGAATGAAAGGAATAGCCTCTTACGCGGATCATGCCGCAATACTGAACTATACGGACGCAACAGTCTTTGCTTTTATACAAGAAGCCCTTGCCGCTACATTAGATGAAAATATAAGCGCGGAGGAGCTTTTATCTCTTTGTATGAAATGCGGCGAGATAAACATAAAAGCTATGGAGATTCTTGATGCGGCAAATACTGAAACTTACGGTCATCCGGTTCCTGTAAAAGTTCCTTTGGGAGCAAAAAAAGGAAAAGCAATACTTGTATCGGGGCATGATCTGAAAGACCTTGAAGAGATATTAAAACAAACCGAAGGAAAAGGAATATACGTTTATACTCACGGCGAGATGCTTCCGTGTCATGGGTATCCGAAATTAAAAAAATACCCTCATTTTTACGGTCATTACGGAACCGCATGGCAAAATCAAGCTAAAGAGTTTGAAAAATTTCCCGGACCGATATTAATGACTACAAACTGCATACAGAAACCGAGAGATTCATATCAAGATGCAATCTTTACTACCGGGCTGGTAGGATACCCTGAAGTTGCGCATTTTAAGGATAGAGATTTTACGCCTTTAATAAAAAAAGCGTTATCTATGACAGGCTTTGCCGAAGACAGCGAAGCGGGCGAAGTTATGACCGGATTTGCGCGAAACGCAGTGTTAGGCATAGCCGATAAAATCATAGAAGCGGTTAAGAAAAAAGATATACGCCATTTCTTCCTTGTGGGAGGCTGCGACGGAGCAAAAAAAGGCAGAAGCTACTATACCGAGTTTGTAGAAAAGGTTCCGGCAGACTGCGTAGTATTAACCCTTGCCTGCGGCAAATTCAGATTCTTCGATAAAAAACTCGGAGATATAAACGGAATACCGAGACTTCTTGACATCGGACAATGCAACGACGCATATTCCGCCATTAAAATAGCATTGGCGTTGGCGGAGGCTTTTAATTGCGGCGTAAATGATCTGCCCTTATCATTTATACTTTCATGGTACGAACAAAAAGCATGCGCTATTTTATTAAGCCTGCTTTATCTCGGAATTAAAAATATAAAACTGGGTCCGTCGCTTCCGGCTTTTGTTTCGCCGAACGTTCTAAATATTTTAGTGGAAAAATTCGGATTAGCTCCGATTTCAACGCCGGATCAGGATTTAAAAGAGATTCTCGGATAACTTTTACTTATTTGAACGAATCGTTTTTTTATTTGTCATTTCGATGAGCGTAGCGAGGAGAAATGCCTTAATTACCCGAACCGAAATTTATGCGATTAGCTGCGATAAATAAAAATATATTCAAAGTTTCGCCGTATAACAAAGCAATTTGTACGAAGTTATACGGCGAAACTTAAACGGAGGAATATCATGAAATGCCCCGGACAAGATACACAGTATTGGAATGCAAGTTCAATCTTTGACGTAAAATGCCCCGAATGCGGAGCATCCGTAGAATTTTTTAAAGATGATACAACCCGAAAATGCAGAGCATGCGGACATAAATTTGTAAATCCCAAATTAGATTTCGGATGCGCAAGCTATTGTAGTTTTGCCAAAAACTGCATAGATACCCTGCCCGAAGAATTTTTAAAAAAAAGAGAACAACTTTTAAAAGAAAAAATAGAACTTGAAATAAAAAAATATTTTGGGGCAGATTTTAAAAGAATATCCCATGCTTTGCGCGTAGCCCATTATGCTGATAAAATAGGAAAAAAAGAAGCGGGGGATATGGCGGTAGTAATCGCTGCCGCATATCTTCATGATATAGGAATACCGGAAGCGGAAAAAAAAAATAAAAGCGCCGCCCCAAAATATCAGGAAATTGCAGGGCGTCCCATAGCAAAAAATATACTTTTAAAACTGAACGCTCCCGCAGACCTTATAAAAGAGGCATGCGATATAATAGGGCGTCATCATACGCCGCTCAAAAAAGAAACATTAAACTTTAAAATATTGTACGATGCGGATTTAATAGTAAACATGGAAGAAAAAAACAAAAAAGATCCTATTGACTATCAATATTTAAAAAAATCTGCGGATAAACTTTTCTTTACAAAAAGCGGCAAAAAAGAGGTTTTAAAAATTTTTCAAAAAGCCGTATAACGCGGAGGCGTTAGATTAAATAGCGCTTCTTGTCATTTCGAGCGGAGCAAACTTGAACATCTCATAACAGAATATCAATATACTATGAACAGACCAACTATAAATTTATCCGATTGCGTCCTTTGCGAAATCTGCGTAGAATTATGCCCCGAAATATTTAAAATAAACGAAGCTGGTTTTATAGAGATTTTAGATATAAAAGAATATGATCAAGATTGTATAAAAGAGGCGGCAAAAAACTGCCCAGAAAACTGCATATCTTTTGAATCGTAAAAACAAATATTTACGGGTTGTTAAAATTTTTCAATAAGCTGTTTTCCTTCTCTTTTCTTCGCTCTTTACGTCCATAAACAAATACGCTTACTAAACTTGAAAGCCCGAATCCGCCTATTATACTGCCTCCTATTGCCTGTCCGGCAAAGACGCATACTGATCCTCCGACAACCGCTACGAACCCTCTATCATAAAACCGAGAAACATGCCCATTTTGCTATTAAACATCTCTGTTTTCATAGCGCTTTTTTCCATCTGCCGTCTGTGCGCGACTTGTTCTTCAGCCATTTTTAAAATACGATCTGCGGAATCAGGTAAGACTTGTTCATATTTAGCAAAATCTTCGGGGCTATGAAGCGGACTCGAAAAGGTTTGTGTTTTAATAGCTGCTACACAAGTCCATGCTTGCTTCTACCTTTTGTCTGAGGATATTTTGTGTTTTTTTTCATAATTTTTCAGAGCGTAAAACATATCCAAGCCAACCGCCGCCCAGTCGGACATAATAGCCAGTCTATCGATAATTTCTGGCGGAAGAGCGTCATAATCATATTCGGTTAAGGTCGCTCCCAAATCAATGAAACTTGCCATGCCAGATATAAAACTTGGCTTTGCAAATGATGTATAAGTAAACATAATTGTATTCTCTTTTAAGTATTTTAATAAGTTTCGCTTTCCGCTTTATAATAAATATCTGAAAACTTATAAATAGAAACTTGGAAGCAAAGATTAGATTAACTAATCTTTTTATAAGGATATAAAAGTTAATACTATTTTGTCAGCCTTAAATCAATACTCTTTACAAAACATCCGATAGGCTTTTGCTCTTTTTTATATTAACTTTAAAAAAGGCTTACATGAAAAAATTATCGGCAAATTTCATTTTCTATGCTATCAATAAATGTTACTCAAAACTCGAAGTTAGACATAAAAAACCGCTTAAATCATTCTCTATAATTTCGAGAAAACTCCAAAGCATAACAAGGATGAGTATAAGCAGCGTTGTTGGCAATCTGAAAAATATAAACTTTATGAGTTAAAATAATAGTATGGAAAAAAATATTTTAGAGCTTAAAACAGTAAACGAACTTCAACAATATAAATTCTATATTCCTTCTTATCAACGTGGATATAGATGGAGTTCAAAAGAAGTTGAAGAATTATTAAATGATATTTCAGACTTCAACCTTCTACCTGTAGATGATACTGGTGAAAAGACTTGGTATTGTTTGCAGCCCATTGTTGTTAAAGATAAAGACGACTCAACATATGAAGTCATCGATGGGCAACAGCGACTTACCACAATTTATCTAATATTATTCTATTTAAACCAAGACTTTGTAGAGGAAAAAAGAGATGAATTGTTTAAAATTGATTATGAAACAAGAAAAGATGCAAAAAATTTTCTAAAAGAATTGCAAAATATTAATGAAAAAGAGAAAAATATAGACTTCTTTTATATTGCAAAAGCCTATAAAACAATTAAAGATTGGTTTACCAAGAAAGATTCAAGCTTTGATTTTGATAAAGGAGATTTTAGGTCTAAATTCAAATTCCACTCTAAAATTATTTGGTATTTAAGTAAAGAAGAGGATTCTATTGCAATTTTTACGAGAATTAACATTGGAAAAATTCCATTGACTAATTCCGAGTTAATAAAAGCCCTTTTTCTTAATAGCTCAAACTTTCCAAAAAAAGATAACAAACTTAAACTCAGACAATTAGAGATTGCAACAGAATGGGATAATATTGAACATTCTTTACAGAATGATAAATTTTGGTATTTTCTAAATCAAAATAAATCTACAACAAATAGAATAGAATTTATTTTTGATTTAATGAATGAAGAGCAGGATGAATTTGACAATTATTCGACATTTCGTTTTTTTAGTAAAAAATTCGCCTCTAAAAAACAGGACACCATAAAAGACAATTGGCAAGAAGTTAAAAGCTATTTCCAAAGATTTAACGAATGGTTTAACGAAAGAGAATTATACCACAAAATCGGGTATCTTGTAAGCGTTGATGCTACAGACCTAAAAGAGCTATATAATCAATCCGATAAAATAACTAAAACAGAATTTAAGTATAAGTTAGACTCGTTAATTAAGAATGATTTAAAAAATATTGATATGAGCAATTTACAATATTCAGATAGTAAAAATGTCAAAAAATTACTTTTAATATACAACATTTTAACAATGCTAAAAAGCGACAAGGATAGTTCATATTTTCCATTTGATTTATACAAAAATGAAAAATGGGATATTGAGCATATAACTTCAATAAAAGATAAGTTGCCTAAAAATAAAAAAAATAGAAAGGATTGGCTTAACGACGCTAAATCGTTTATCGATACCAATAAAAAAGATGGTGAAAAATTGAAAGAGCGAATTGAAACATATAATTCCGAGGATGAGGCTCAATTCAAGTCGCTTTTCGAAAACATTGTCGCTCACTTCAATTCGGAATTAAATAATGACGACGATGATATCAACGACATATCAAACTTGACATTATTAGATAGTCAAACAAATAGGGGATATAAAAATGCAGTTTTCCCATTTAAAAGAGCAACTATTATAAAACGGGATAAACAAGGCGTCTTCATTCCGATATGTACTAAAAATGTTTTTCTGAAGTATTTCAGCGAATATCCTCCTAAAATTTCATTTTGGACGCAAGAAGATCGTGAAAATTACGAAAAAGATTTATACGATGTTCTTAAACCATACCTAACTACAAATGGATAAAAAATGACGGAAAATAAATATAAAGGAGAAGTATTTAGTTTTTTTAAGTTGTTGGAGAAAAATAAAATTGAAATCCCAATAATACAGAGAGATTATGCTCAAGGCAGAAAGGATAAAAAAGATATTAGAAATAACTTTCTGATCGCTTTATATGATAGTTTAAATGAAAACAAACCTATAATACTTGACTTTATTTATGGTAGCAACTCGGATAATTCTTTTCAGCCTTTAGATGGGCAACAAAGATTAACAACATTGTTTCTTTTACATTGGTATGCTGCCAACAAGGACATCATAAGTGAAAACGAATATAATAAGTTAAGTAAATTTAGTTACGAAACCAGAATTGCTTCCAGAGATTTCTGTTCCGCATTAGTATCTCATAAAATAGAAATTGAACAGGAAATAACAATTAGTGAAAAAATAATAGATTCTCCTTGGTTTTATCTTTCTTGGAAAAATGATCCTACAATTGATGCAATGCTCCGTACTATTGACGATATACATAATAAGTTTTTTAACACTCAAAACTTATGGGAAAAACTTATAGATAAAAAACAAGGTCTAATTCAATTTTATCACGTTGAATTAGAAAATATTGGTTTAACAGACGACCTTTATATTAAGATGAACGCGCGAGGCAAATTGTTAACCTCTTTTGAAAATTTTAAAGCAGAGTTTCAAAAAAGTATAAAAAAAAATGACTGGGAACAAGGTTTAACTTTTGAAAACACCTTTGCTTGTAAAATCGACACGGTTTGGACTGATTTTTTTTGGCATAATTTCAAAAAAAATAATCAAATTGATGAAGCGTTTATAAGGTTAATATCAACTATAGCTATGATTAGGCAGGCAAGTAATAAGCAAGAAGATAGAGTTTCTACCATAACGAAACTTCAGGAAGATTCAAATAATGTTAAACCGAAATTATTTTTAAAAGATGATTTTAAATATTTGGTTGATTGTTTTGATTTATATAACAAATCCTATGAAACAATTGATTCGTATAAGTTGAATTTTTCTTTTTGGCATCATACACCTGAAAAAAATTTTTTAAATCAAGTCGTTTTTGAAGACGGCGGCGCTTCATATACTCAAAAAGTTTTATTTTTTGCTCAAACCGAATACTTTAGAACCGTTGAAGATTTTGATCTTGAAAAATATCAAGAATGGATGCGTGTTGTTAGAAATATAATATCTCGCGGAGATGTAGAAAAAAATGGTAAACGTCCTGATATTGTTAGAAGCCCGCAAGCATTTGATCGCGTTATAAATTTAATATCAGAGCTATCAGGCTATTGTTCAGATATATATTCACACCTTCCATCTTCCCCAAATTTCAAATCAACTTTTGCAAAGGAGCAAGTTGAAGAAGAAAAATTAAAAGCAAAATTAATTAAAGACGATAATAGCCGTAAGGAACTAATTTATAATATTGAAGATACCGACCTTTTGAGAGGTAGAATTAATTTTGCCCTTTATTGTATTGATTTTGATGACAAATCAAACGACTTAGATGATAACTTATTCAAAAAAATAGAAACTGTTATATCAAGACACTTTAAAACCAAACCTGATAAATTAAATGATTTAAGAAGAGCCTTATTGACTATTTCAGTTGATGGAAAATTTGAATTCTATTGTTATTGGGGGTCTTCTTGGCATGTAATTGAAAGCAGTAAGAGACGTTTAATTGATAAATTCAGAGAAATTGAATATTGTATTTATTCTGAATATAAAGAGTATTTCAAAAAATTAATTCTACAACTAACTGATCACAGTTTACAAAAGATTGCCTCCCGATTTGATCCTCCTTCTGATTTCCCAAATTGGAAAAAAAGACTAATAAAAGAACCGAAATTATTAGATGAAAAAAGCAAATCAAATTATATAGCGATTCCAGAAGATAATAGCTGTTGTTATTTGTTGAAAAGTACAAGACCTAGGGATAAAGAAGGATGCGTTTTAATTAAGTAATTGATTAAAACGATAGCCAGAGCAATATATGAAAATTTCCGGAGATAGCGCTAAAATTATGGTTTTCAACTCTTCTCAAAAGCCAGCTTGGTTTGATAGTAACGAGTATTTGGAACTTTCCCTAAAATAGTAAACAACCATACTTAACGGCTAACTGAAAACTAACAATTCAAGGTTAAAAACCGCATAATATCGCCGAAGAAAATTTTTTGATTATAAAGCGTCCGCCCAACTTTCCCCTTTTTTCATATTAATTTTAAGAGGAACCTTTAAAGAGGCTATATTCTCCATAGCCTCTTTAATTAAGACGGAAGCAGTTTCAATCTCTTCCGGCGGAACCTCAAATATAAGCTCGTCATGAACCGTAAGAAGCATGCTTGTTTTGAAATTCTCCTTTAATAAAAGGTCGCTTACTTTAATCATCGCAAGCTTCATAAAATCCGCCGCGGTTCCTTGTATCGGAGTATTGACCGCAGTTCTTTCCGCAAACCTGCGCAAATGCACATTTGCGCTGTTTATATCTGGCAGCCGCCTTATTCTGGATAGTAAAGTAGATACCTTTTCCGTTTTTTTCGCCTCTTCTATAATCTTTTCTATAAAATCTTTTACCCCCGCATATTTTTTAAAATAACTATCGATATAAACCT
>JAOZTP010000055.1:2262-12322 GCA_029939135.1 Desulfobacterales bacterium | reverse complement strand
AAAATATGCCGAAATTCAATACCGTAAGCATAAGCGGCTATCATATGATGGAAGCCGGCGCAAATTCGGTTTTGCAAACCGCTTTTACTCTTGCAGACGGGCTTGAATATGTTAGGGCGGCTTTAAACGCAGGGCTTAATATAGACGATTTTGCTCCGAGACTTTCATTTTTTTTCGGAATAGGCATGAACTTCTTTATGGAAATTGCAATGTTAAGGGCGGCGCGCTTTTTATGGCATAAATTAATAAGCGATTTTAATCCTAAAAACCCTAAGTCTTCGATGTTGCGAACTCATTGTCAAACTTCCGGTTGGAGTTTAACGGAACAGGATCCTTATAACAATATCATAAGAACAACATTAGAATGCCTTGCGGCGTCGCTTGGCGGAACCCAGTCTTTACATACAAACAGCTTTGACGAAGCGGTCGGGCTTCCTACCGATTTTTCGGCTCGCATAGCAAGAAATACGCAGCTTATTGTGCAGGAAGAATCTCAAATATGCCATTCCATAGATCCTCTCGGAGGCTCATATTACATAGAAGCTTTAACAAACGGCATTATAAAGGAAGCTTCTAAAATTATAAAAGAGGTTGAAGAACTCGGCGGAATGGCAAAAGCAATAGAAACCGGAATGCCGAAACTTCGCATAGAGGAATCCGCCGCAAGAAGACAAGCAAGAATAGATCAGGGATTAGACGTTATTGTAGGAGTTAATAAATATAAGCTTGAAAAAGAGGATATGCTTGAAGTTTTAAAGGTTTCGGATGCAGTTCGAGATGATCAGATAAAAAAAATCAAAGAATTAAAGGCAAAAAGAGACAACGCCGCAGTTTCGGCGGCGCTTGAAAGTGTAACCGCCAACGCTAACGGCGGAGGCAACCTGCTTGAAGCCGCGGTTATCGCTACGCGGGCAAGGGCGACCATAGGAGAAATATCGGACGCTATGGAAAAAGTATTTTCGCGTTATGTAGCTAATACGGTTTCGGTTTCCGGAGTTTACGCTTCCGAGTATAAAAACCGCGAGCCTATAGAGGCGCTTATAAAAAGAACGGCGGCGTTTATGGAAAAAGAGGGACGACGTCCCAGAATATTAATGGCAAAGATGGGGCAGGACGGACATGACAGAGGATTTAAGGTTGTGGCAACCGCTCTTGCAGATTTTGGGTTTGACGTTGATATAAGCCCGATGTTTCAAACGCCGGAAGAGGCGGCAAAAATAGCTATTGAAAATGACGTTCATATTGTAGGAGTATCCAGTTTGGCTGCCGGACATAAGACTCTTGTTCCGCATCTTATTGAAGTTTTAAAAACGGAAAAAGCGGACGATATAATAGTGATTGCAGGAGGCGTAATACCTCCGACAGATTATCAATTTCTTTATAATGCAGGAGTAGCCGCGGTTTTTGGACCGGGAACTCCGGTAACGGAATGCGCCGAAAAGCTATTAGATATATTGGATAAAAGAAGATAAAAAGGATTAATTAATGGAAAACAAAGAAGATTTGGCACAGATAAACCCTGTTCAATTAGAGGCGAAAAGCAAGCTGAAGTTTAAATGTCATAAAGGTTTAAACTGTTTTACAAAATGCTGCCGAGGCATAAGCATAATATTAACCCCTTATGATATAATAAGACTTAAAAACAGATTGCAACTTCCTTCGGATCAGTTCCTTGCAATATATACCAAGCCGGAACTGCTTGAAAAAACCGATCTGCCCGTAATAACCTTAAAACTATTGGACGACGAGCAGGAATCATGCCCTTTTGTTAAGGATACAGGCTGCATAATATATGAAGACCGCCCCACAGCTTGCAGATATTATCCGGTAGGAGTCGCCACGTTAAGCAATAAAGAGGATCATGAAGACGGTTTTTATTTTTTAATAAACGAACCGCATTGCGAAGGCTTTAACGAAGATAATACTCAGACAATAACCGAATGGAGAAAGGATCAGGGAGTAGACATTCATGACGAAATAAATGAAGGTTGGGCGGAATTATTGGTTAAAAAAAGATCGTTTCCGAAAAATATCAAATTAACGGATCAGAGCAAAAAAATGTTTTTTATGATAAGCTACAACATAGACGAATTTAAAAAATTTGTTTTTGACAGCTCCTTTTTAAAAAAATATGTTATAGATGATGCGGTAATAGAGGATATAAAAAAGGATGAAAAGGCGCTGCTTCAATTCGGGATAAGATGGCTTACTCACATTCTATTTAATAAAGATAAAAAAGAGAGTCCGGAGTTTAAGCTATCTTCCGAATAAAAGTATGATAATAAAACGGATTTAGAAGACATGCTAAGAGGAAATAATTAAGAGATTTTTCGTTTTGCTCGAAATGACAGGCTTTTTATTTTTGCCGCGTTATTTCAGCGCATGTTTTTTTTGTTTATGATTTTGACGCATATTTTTTGCGTTTGTTATTTTGAGGAGCGGAGCGAGGAGAAATTTTTTGTTTGCTTGCCGCTCCGCAAAAAGGAATGATTATAAAAAAATTATAAAAGGATGATTAATTTCGTTAGATAACAAATTACGAAGTTATCCAACTAAATTAAATATAATAAAATGGCACATACCGTATGCGTAGTAAATCAAAAAGGAGGAGTGGGCAAAACCACTACCGCAGTAAATTTTGCGGCTGCTCTTGCAGTTAAAAAAATCAAAACCCTTATTGTAGATTGCGATCCTCAGGCAAACGCCACCACAGGTTTGGGCATAGATAAAAAAACTCTTCATAAAACTCTTTACAATCTGCTTATAGAAAATCATGATCCCGAAAATACAATCTTGGATACCGAAATAGATACCCTTAAAATAATCCCTTCAAAAATGGAGCTGATAGGTTTTGAAATAGAGATGTTAAATAGTCCGAACCGAGCGGACTATTTAAAAAATATATTAAAAAATATTGATTATATGTTCGATTATATAGTGATAGATTGTCCGCCTTCTTTAAATCTACTTACGGTAAACGCTATGACTGCGGCAGATTCTTTATTAATTCCTATACAAAGCGAATTTTATGCTTTGGAAGGTTTAAGCCAGTTATTGGAAACCGTAAAAAGAATAAAGGCAAAGCTTAATCCGCATCTAATGATACTCGGCATATTATTGACAATGTTTGATAAAAGAACAAATTTATCGCGTCAAGCGCTTGAAGAGGCGGAAAAATATTTTAGCCATTTGATTTTTAAAACCAAAATACCGAGAAACGTCAGTTTAGCGGAAGCTCCAAGTTTCGGACAACCGATTATCACTTACGCTCCGGCTTCCATAGGAGCGCAAAGTTATTCTGCGCTTGTCGATGAAATATTGAATAAAAAAAGGTAAAAAATGCCAGTTGCAAAAAAATCCAAAAAAAGGGCGCTCGGCAGAGGGTTAGATTCCCTTTTGCCAGTCGGAGATTCTTTAAGTGAAAACTTTTTTGAATGCGATATAGATATTATATCGCCGAACCATTATCAGCCAAGATTGCATTTTTCTGAAAAGTCTATAGGAGAGCTTGCGGATTCGATAAAAAAACAGGGAATTATACAGCCTCTTACCGTAAGAAAAACCGAAAACGGCTACGAGCTTGCCGCAGGAGAAAGAAGACTGCGCGCCGCTTATAAGGCGGGCTTAAAAAAAGTTCCGGTAATAGTAAGAGATTTTTCCGATTCCGAAATGTTAGAAATCTCGATAGTGGAAAATATACAGCGGGAAAATTTAAATCCTATGGAGGAGGCGGACGCATATCACAGACTTATAGAAGAATTTAATCTTACTCAGGAGGAAGCCGCAAGCAAAGTGGGAAAAAGCAGACCTGCAGTGGCAAATACTTTGCGTTTAAGACAGCTTTCGG
Organism: Desulfobacterales bacterium; assembly: GCA_029939135.1. GTDB lineage: Bacteria > Desulfobacterota > Desulfobacteria > Desulfobacterales > JAFDMD01 > JAFDMD01. Next base: position 8,475 of record JAOZTP010000055.1, on the reverse strand, counting down.
ATCAGATAAAACAGGATATAAAAACAGGGATTTTAAGCGCGGGGCATGCAAGGGCTATACTTAGCATAGATTCCACAATAAAACAGAACGAGATAGCAAGATTTATAATTACAAAAAAACTTTCCGTCCGCCAGACCGAAGATTTAATAAAAAGAATAAAAAATCAAAAAGAAGAAAAAGATACCGGCGTAAAAAGCGCGGAGCAGATATATTTTACGGATTTGTCGCAAAGTTTATCCAATAAATTCGGAACAAAGGTGAAAATAGTCAAAAAAGGAAAAAAAGGAAGGGTCGAGATTGATTTTTACGGAGACGAAGATTTGGATAGAATTATAAACTTTTTTGGGGAAATTTAATAAAGCTTTAAAATTATGAAAAAAATTTGCATAATAGACGGACAAGGAGGCGGCATAGGAGCCGCCGTTATAAAAAAAATAAAAGAGAAACTTGGCGAACGCATTGAAATTATAGCTTTAGGAACAAATGCTATAGCTACCGCCAATATGTTAAAATCTCAGGCTAATAAAGGGGCGTCCGGCGAAAATGCTATAGTCAGAACCGTTTTAAGCGCAGATATTATCATAGGCTCTATAAGCGTAATTTTGCCGCATGGAATGATGGGGGAGGTAACTCCGAGAATGGCGGAGGCGGTTGCTTGCAGCGGCGCAAAAAAGATTTTAATCCCCCTTTTAAAAGAGGATATTGTTATAGCGGGAAGCGAGTATGCGCCGCTTCCTCATCTTATAGAAGAGATAATTGAAAAACATCTTTAATTATTACAAGATATAAAATGCGTAAGAGATGTCGCAATCCAATATTTCTACTTGGCGTTTTCTATTTTTGCATCGTTTTTGATTTAATATAAATGGAAAAAAGTCCTATCATTAAAGAAACAATTAAAGGGTTTCTCGCTTTGCTCGGACTTCAAATTTATTGGATTAAAGAATTATTCCGATTTATTAATATAAAGATAGTAAACTATAGTCGTTGAATTTTGTCGGATAACAAAGAGGCTTGTTTAAGTTTAAGGCGGATAAAAATTTTTATCCAACGCCGAGATTGGACAAAGCAATAGGTTATCCGACAAAATTTTTATCGATAATGAAAATGGTTTTTTAATAGTCCGTTTTTATTTTGTTATTTAAAACCGATAAAAAAAGGAGGCAGACTTATGGAAAGACGCAAATTTATAAAAAAGACCGCTTTAACCGCAGTGGCGGCAGCCGCAGGCATAGGACTTGTCGGCTGTACGGAGAAGGAAAAAAAAGAGGAGACTTCGGCTCCGGAAGTTATTACAAAAAAAAGCTATAAATGGAGAATGGCTACTACATGGCCTCCTAATCTTCCTATTTTTCAGACAGGCTGCGAAAGATTTGCAAAAAGAGTCGAAGAGCTTACGGAAGGCAGGTTAGTAATAGAAGTTTTTGCGGGCGGCGAGCTTATACCTCCTTTGGGTGTGTTTGACGCTGTTTCTCAGGGAACCATTCAAGTAGGCGGAGGCGCCGCTTATTACTGGGCGGGCAAGCTTCCTGCGGCTCAATGGTTTACGTCGGTTCCTTTTGGTTTAAACGCTCAGGGCATAAACGCTTGGTTTTACGGAGGAGACGGGCTTAAATTATGGGAAGAGGCTTACGCGCCTTTTAATATTATTCCAAGACCGCTTGGAAATAGCGGCGTTCAGATGGGCGGTTGGTTCAGAAAAAAAATGGAGAAGATCGAAGATTATAACGGCTTAAAAATGCGCATACCCGGTCTTGGAGGCAAGGTGATTGCAAAAGCCGGCGGAACGGTTGTTCTTTTGCCGGGAAGCGAAATATTTACATCTTTGGAAAGGGGCGTAATAGACGCTACCGAATGGGTTGGTCCGTTGCATGATTTAAGAATGGGCTTTTATAAAGCCGCTCCATACTATTATTATCCGGGATGGCATGAGCCCGGAACATGTTTGGAAGTAATGTTTAACAAAAAAGCTTACGAGGAGCTTCCGGCGGATATTAAGGCTATTATAGATGCGGTAGCGATGGAGACAAATTTATGGAGCTTGAGCAGTTTTGAAGCGGAAAACGGAACGGCTCTTGAAACCTTGATTTCCGAGCATAAGGTAAAACTTGAGAGATTTCCGGATCAGCTTATGAAAAATTTAAAAAAGCTTGCTTATGAAACATTGGAAGAAGAGGCTGATAAGGATGCTTTGGCAAGAAAGGTTCATGATAATTTTAAAAAATTTAGGGCAAAAGTCGGAGGTTGGGGAACCGTTTCCGAAAGATCCTATTATGATGATATAGCAGATAAATACTCTTTATAAAAAATAAATTTTAACGCATGGAGGTTATTATTTTATAGCTTCCATGCGTTTTTTAAATTAGATAAACCGATAAAGATAACGAGAGATAATTATAAAAGTCGGAGACGTTTCAAGTTTGTTTGCTTTGCTTTTTACTTGCCTTTTGAGATTTTCAACTACGCTTTTCTAACAACGCAAAAACTCAACTCGCGCTTTGCGGGAGTTGAGTTTTTGCGTTGTTAGAAAAGCGTAGTTGAAAATTATTTCCCAATCGGCAAGAGCCGCTACGCAAAAAAACTTTGAACATCTCTTGCTCCGAATGTAAACGGCGGAAATTACCAAGTTTACAAAATAGTTTAGATGTAAAAAAGAATGATTATAAAAAAATAAAGAGGTTTTTCGCTTTGTCGGAAATGACAGGCTTTTTATTTTTTTCGTTTGTTTGTTATGTTGGCAGATATTTTTTTATTTGTCATTTCGACGAGCGCAGCGAGGAGAAATCCCTTAATTAAGCGCGATAAAAAATATAATTTTAATAGGCGTTGCAATGCAACTTCTCTATTTTGCAATTAACCATATCTAATATTGAAAGACGGATTAAAATGGAAAGCTTAAAGGTAAAAAATTTTTTAACTATTAAAGAGGCTGATTTTGAGGTTAAAAGAATAAACATTATTATCGGACCACAAGCAACCGGAAAAAGCATTATTGCAAAGCTTCTATATTTTTTTCGTAAGTTTGTTTCAGATATATATTTTTCAAAATTATTCAATACCGAAATAGATTTTAAAAAAGGGGGAATAGAGCATTTTAAAAAATATTTTCCTCAATATACATGGAGTTATGAAGAATTTGAAATAACTTATAAACTTGATAAGTTAAAAGTTTCTATATTTTGCAAATTAGATGAGAACTTAAAAACTATAATGAAATTAGATTATTCGAAAGAATTAGACATCTTATACGAAAGAGCAGAAATAAGACAAGGAGAAGACGAGATTCCAGATGCGGTTAAAAAGAACATTGTAGATTCTTTCGAGAGGTTGAGTCCGGCAATGCAGAAAGAAGTCTGTTATCCCTATTTTAGAAAAAAAGAATTCATTAAACAACCAATTTTCATTCCTGCAGGACGTTCTTTTTTTGCCGCTTTACAAAAAAATATTTTTTCATTTTTATTGGCAAAAGATTTAAATATTGATCCGTTTATATTGGAGTTCGGATCCGAATATGAAAAATGTAAAATTCATTATAGAGGCGTAACGGGGTGCCGATTACATGCTCCAAACCAAGCATTAAGAGCTAAAATAAAAGAGATAACGGAAACTATATTAGCAGGAAAATATGAATATAAAGAAGCGCAAGACTGGATAGAGCAGAACGGAAGAGATATTAATATTTCTCAAGCTTCTTCGGGGCAGCAGGAGGTTCTGCCTATGCTTATAATATTATCAGTTTTGACAAATTTGGGCGACGAAAATACTTTTTTTATAGAAGAGCCGGAGGCTCATCTTTTTCCAGTATCTCAAAAAAATATTGTTTCTCTTATAGGAACCATTTATAACCATAAATCTAATAATTTTGTTATTACAACCCACAGCCCTTATATTTTAAGCGCTTTTAACAATTTAATATTCGGATACGAAGTTTCTAAAAAAAATGATATTGAAAAGATTAAAAAAATAATCGATCCGGATTCTTTGATAAACTATCAAGACGTAAGCGCATATACTATAAATAACGGAGTATTGGAAAGTATAAAGGATGACGAAACCAAATTGATAGGGGCAAGTATTATTGATTCGGTTTCGGACGATTTAAGCGAAATTTTTGATTCTTTAATCGAACTGGATATGAGCGTTTAGATTATGGATTTTAAAAAATGCAGTAAAATCAATAATAATAAGATTATCTCTACTTATGAAAACCATAAAGCTTTTATAATAAACAATGTAGGGTTAAGAATAATAAGCAAGGTTAAGGTTGACGGATGTTTAATAACGGACGATAGAATACGTTGCGATTATCTGTTTGAAATTGATGAACCTATAAGAAAGGTTATATATTTGGAGCTTAAAGGCAAAAATATAAAACATGGTTATAAGCAGTTAAAAGCTACAATCGGATATTTAAAAACAAGACATAGTAAAGTCGTTAAAAGGTTTGCTTATATAATAGCTTCGCGCGTTCCCAAACCAAGAGGTAATGTTCGGGAATTAAAAGTAAAGATGAAAAGAGATTATAATATTCGACTGTTTGTGCATATTCGTAAAGCCGAAGTTGCGGTTTAACTTACGGGCTTTTGTTAAACCGATTTCAAGTTATTATTAATAAGGGGAGATAAATTTTTATCTCCCCTTATTTGTTTGTTTTTATTATTGTGAGGAGCAGGCATTAAATAAAGTTTGTAATAGGTTGGATTTTTGAACTTCAGTCAATTTTGTTAAAGAATTTATAACTCCTGCTCCCTCCGTTACACATTTTGTGCTGCTCATTTTTGTATAATATTTCCCCAGTCCTTCGGTAAGGTTTTGAGCGGCTACGCCGGTAGAGAAAACTTTGCCTAATTTTACGTTTGCATTTCTCTCTCCGCCTACATTTGTGTTGCCTTCAAAACTTCCGAATACGGAATAGGCATCTGTTTTCTCGTTCATTTGTTTTAAAGCTGATGCCAATTTATGCATATTGAAATTTTTTATTTTTTCGTCAGCTATTTTTACAGCATTGTCAGCTGTTGAAAAATCTGTTTTAGCTTTTTTGTAGTCTATTAAATTATTTTTTAATAAAAACAGGTTGTCCTTTTTTCTTTGTTTATCTGCTATGTCTTGTAATGTTGTATCATTTTTGTCACCTTTGTTTAACTGATCTATTTCTTGATTCAAGTTATCTACTTCATTTTGCAACGTTTTTATTGCCGCTTCTCGTTGATCTACCTCCCTTATATATTGATAACCACTTAAATCTTTTAATATGGCTAATATAGTTTTATTTACTTCTTGTTGTTTCTTTTCAGCAGCCTTACGGTTTTTGTCTGCTTCATCCTTTTCGGCTATTATAAGTTTAAACTTATCAATAAGCGTATTATCGGCATCTGTTTCTTCATTACCTACGTTATTGTTTCCTTCGATTTGTTTCAATTTATAGACGTCATTGGTACAGTCTGTTTCGTTATTATCGCAAGGCTTTGCAACTGCAATAGGAACATAAGCCGCATCAACCATTTTGTAGCCGATGTTAGCCGTAAAACCGGGTTGGTCTGCCGTTGCGCTTTTTATATCTAATCCTACCATAGCCGTAGAAGAATAAACCAACGGCGCTTGTTGTAAGGGCTGGCATGCAGATATAAAAAAGAATAGTATAGGTAGAGATAAAATAGATAAGCCTGTTATTTTGTATTTTAATTTTTCCATATTTCTCCTTTTTTTGTAAAAACAGTTAATTTGTTTGTAATATCTTTATTTTGACTTAAAAATTCTTTTAAAGAATCTAACTCTTCTTTGGTTTCAACAACTATAAAAATACGGGATTGATTAATATCCGGAGCGGTTACTATCAGTTCTTTGTTATAACCGAGCGTAAAAGATTTCGCGCCGAGAAATGCGCCGAGTCCTTCAATGGTGATTAATGTTGGAATGTCGCCGGAACATTGAGGCTTTACGTTAAGTATTCCATAATAAGAGGAGATTGAAGGGTTACCGGATACTTTTATTATAGCGCAGCCGTATATTGAAGATAATAATAAGATTAAGGCTGTAAATAGTTTTAATATTAAGCTGTTGTTTGTCATTTTTGTTATTAGTTGGCAATATGTTTTTAATATTCAATAAAAATTAATTCTTATATGCAATAATTTTTAAACCGATCAATTAAGAATGAGAGAATGAGAGAATGAGAGAATGAGAGAATGAGAGAATGAGAGAATGAGAGAATGA
>JAOZTP010000055.1:0-2162 GCA_029939135.1 Desulfobacterales bacterium | reverse complement strand
GATTTATTGTTTTGAACTTTTAAATGAGTATTTTTATATTGTCAACGATTTTTTAAAATTGTTTATTCTTATTTTATTCAAGAATTTTGTGTTTTGATTGAGCGAGAGATAACAGATAGAAGAATATAACGGAGGGTTTTTATAATAGGCAACTATCAATATAAAAAGGGGAGATAAAATTTTATCTCCCCTTCTTTATTTAATAATTGTTTATTTATTGCTGCGAGCAGCTTGCCGGATTATTAGAATCTTTGGCATGTTTATACAGAAATGTAAGGATGTTGTTTAATTCCTCTTCGGATTTTTTTTTCCATTCTTTTGCGCATTCTAATTCAACGTAATTCTCTTTTATAAATTGCTCTTTCCATTGAGCCTTTGTTTTACTGTTCGGGCTTAATTCAGGAGCGCCTATTTCGGAATTTCTTTTATGGCATGGTCTGCATTCTTTTCTATAAAGATATTTTCCTTTATTTTCGTTTCCTTTTATTTTTTGCTTTTGCTTTGTCGTCTTTTTATTTTTATCTTTGTCGGTTTCTAATGCAAGGGCTACGCTTATAACGCATAACCCGATTATGATTGATAATAATAGTATAATCGTTTTTTTCAATTAAGTCCTCCTTTCCTTATTTTTTGTTAAAATGAAATGTATCCAGCGTAGGGCAACCTCCGCATATGGATTGTAGCTTTTATAGCCTATGTTGCATGGGTTTAATTAGCTTTCCGTATTGATTTTGTAAAGTTTTCTTTTTTTGTTAAAAGCGCGTTTTGTTCGGCAGAAAATATTTTTGGATAGCTTTGGAAAAGGATATTAAGGAGTTAGAAATCGGTTTGAAAATGGGGATAGAGGTTAATATTTAAAGTTTTTTTTTAAATAAAAAAGGGCGTAAGATTAATTGCGCCCCTTTTTTATTTATATATTATAAGAAATTTTTATAGGCATTTTGCCGGAGTTGGCGAGTCGTTTGCTCCGCTATACAGATATAGGAAGATTAATCTTAATTCCTCTTCGGATCTTTTTTCCCATTCTTTTGCGCATTCCAAGTCGTTATAATCTGTAAATGCTTCTTGCCAGTGAGTCATAGCTTTTGAATCTGGGCTTAAATTGGGAGCGCCTACTTCGGAATCCGCTTTATGGCATTGTCTGCATTCCGCTCTATAAATAGATTTGCCTTGTTTTTTTTCTCTTTCGTCTATGTTATTTACATCTATGTTTACGTCTAATGCAAAGGAGACGCCTATGGCGCATAGCCCGATTACAATTGACAATAATAGTATAGTCGTTTTTTTCAAGATGATTTCTCCTTTATTTATTTGTTGTTATAATACGACGTATCTGTCGCATTCCTCTATCATTTCGGCATTTTTTGCCTGGGTTACAAGATCTTTAAAGCCTACGCCTGGAATGTCTCCGGTTAGCTCCCTGCTTCTATAGCTTACGTCGCATACGCTTAATTTGGCTTGTCCTACTAATTTTGCAAAGTCTTCTTTTTTTGTTAAAAGCACGCCGTCTCCGGTAAAGAATATTTTTATATCTTTTCCTTTTTTATGGGCGGCTTCGGTAAGTTTAACCACATAACTTAGAAATTTATCTGAATTTACCAAGATTCCTAAACTTTCCGCCATGATTATTTCCTTTATCTATATTTATATTAGATTTGTTTTAGAAACGTAATTATTTGCCGGATAATGAAAAAGATTTATTTTACCACCAGCATATTACTTTGTCGTAAGAAAAGATATCCTCAACCAAACTATCCCAATTTATATCATCTTCGGATAGCGAGACTATTTTTGCGGCGTTTTTATCCGGCGTAATAATCTCCATGAATTTGTTTGTCTTTTCTTCCGGTTTACTTTTACATATGTAAAGGGTTTTCATAATTTATTCACCTCGTTTTAAAAAGGAATTATAACGTCAGCTTCTTTTAAATACTGCCCTATTTGTTCTATATCTGCTTTTTGAAAGCCGTATTTTTCAATATTAACGGGATTATTAGAGAATCGTTCCCCTTCCATTTCATCTAAAAATTCCATGTTGTCGCTGTACGCCTCATTCATGTCTTCGATTTCATTGTCTAAAATTATCATTTTAATGGCGGCATCTTCTAACAATGCGCCGAGACTTGTTCTTAGCCCTTCGTATTGCTGATAAGGCTCTTTTA
>JAOZTP010000167.1 GCA_029939135.1 Desulfobacterales bacterium | reverse complement strand
AGAAAGGAAGAGAGGGAAGAAGGAAGATAGGAAAAGAGGAGGAGAGTTTTTGTTGGTTATAATAAAAGGATTTCCGCCTTTGCTTGACATTACAGGCTTTTAATTTTTACCATATCTTGTCAACGAGCGAAGCGAGCAATTCCTTTTATTAAAGGACAAAAACAATTAAAAAATAACCTCTTGACAAACTTTTAACCCTTTTATATTAATTTCTTCTAAAAGGAGGTGAGATTAATGGAAGAAATCAGAAACGAAAACGCTCTGCCCGTAGGCGTAGGATATTAATAGAGCAAAAAAATAAGTGAAGGGAATAAATTATTTACTCTCTTCACTTAATTTACACTAAAATATCAAAACATTACAAAAACCTTATAAGGATTGAAAAAAATGGGACTAGATATTTTATTAATTAATCCGCCTTTTCGTTTAATACCTCCTTTTAAATACAAACTTATTGATCCCCCAAGAAATCTTGCATTGTTATCGGCAGTATTGTTAAAAAATAATTTTACCGTTAAAATTTATGATATGCCTATTTTAGAAGCCGATTATGAAACAATTTTACCTGCAATAAAAAAGTTGAATCCCAAAATTATAGGCATATTAAATCGTTCTACATACAGTTTTCCTATTGTTTCAAAAACCGCTCGAATTATTAAGCAATATAATAATCAAATTCCTATTATAGTTGGCGGAACTTATGTTTCCTTTGCTCCGTTAGATGCAATGAATCAATGTAAAGAAATTGATTATATTGTAGTAGGCGAAGGCGAAAAGCCTTTGCCCTCTTTGGCAGCCGCTCTTATTCAAAATAAAAAAATAAATAACATTAAAGGGATTGTATATCGCAATAATAATAATCTGCCTGTAATTACGGAAAAACCGAGTCCGATCAACTTAGATGAAATACCTCTGCCTGCAATAGATTTAATACCTATAGAAAAATATGTTAATCGTAATGAAAGATATATTCTCGATATTAGCAGGGGCTGTAAAAAATCTTGTCCGTATTGCACATCTTCTTTTATAAAAGGAGCTATAAGATACCGAAAACCGGAGCAGATTATTGATGAAATATCTATTGCTTATAATAAAGGATTTAGAAATTTTTATTTTGTTGACGATATGTTTACCGCTAATAAAGAATTGGTTCAAACAATCTGCAAAGAGATTACGAAAAGAGAATTTAAAATCAAATGGCCATGTATGAGTCATGTGGATGACGTTGACAAAGAGACTCTTATATTAATGAAAAACGCCGGCTGCAATTTAATAGCATTCGGCGTTGAAACTACAACCAAAAAAACGCTTGAAGAAATCGGAAAGTTAGATCAATTAAGTAAAATTAAAACCGCATTTGACTTAACTAAAGAATACGGTATTCGTCCGTTGGCATTTGTTATGTTTGGCATGCCTAACAGTTCTGTTCATGACGAATTAAACACAATCCGATTTTTAACCGAATTAGAGCCGGACGCCGTAGGAGTATTTGCCTTTAAACCTTATCCCGGAACCGTTTATTATAATCATCCCGAAAAATACGGTATAAACATTATAGATTACGATTTATATAAATGGTCTCAATTAGACGAGCCTACGCATGAAACAAAAGATATAAGTAAAGACCAAATAATCGAAATGATGATGATTTGCAATTATTTATATCGTTCTGCAGGAACCTTTTCCGCTGGAATTAAATATAAACGAAAAAAAGGAGTTATTGTTATAAAAACCGTAGAAGGCGGTTTATTATATAATCCTTATGTTCCTCCGAGTTTAAGAAAAACAGATATGTATCTTAATTGCGTTAAATTAGATAAAATTCATTTTGAAGTAATAAGCCGTTTTGACGGATACCATAATATTGACGACATTGCTTATTATTTAAATAAATTATTCGATCTTCCTATGGATAAATGCGTTGAGGAAATAAATACAATCATAAAAAAAACCGTTGAAATGGATATTATCGAAGAAATCCCCGACGTAATGAGCGGGAAAACAAAATTAAATCGGCTCTCATTAATTAACGGCGGAGGACTTGTATGAACTCCGGCGTAAAAACCAAAAACCGTATTTTAAAAAAAACAATCAATAATCTTAAAGCAATATCATTGATAATCGGCTCGGTATTAGGTTCCGGGTTAATGATTTTACCCGGTCTTGTATATAAAAATGTAGGCGCAATCTCTTTTTACAGTTGGCTTTTAATGGGTATAATTATTATTCCGTTTCTTTATGTTTTTATAAAATTAACCCTTCAATTTCCATCAGCCGGCGGCTTGGTTAATATAATCAACGAAATATTCGGAATAGATTTTTATCATACCTTTTCTTATCTTACGTTGTTATCAACAATTATTTTAGTTCCTGTAGTTGCCGTAATAGGCGCAAATTATGTGGGTTATCTTTTTAATTTAACCAGTCAACAAATTGTTTTTATTGCAGCTTTCCTATTAATAATTACAACTCTGTTAAATATTTTCGATACAAATCTGGTTTTAAAAATTCAAGGGATTAGCGCTTTGCTTCTTTTGCTTCTTTTATTTATTATTATTATTACAAGTTCCAAAATTGCTTTTCCTCAATTCGCCATTAAACTTTCTGCCGTTAATCTATTATCAAAAGAAACGTTCGCTTCTACCGCAATAGGTATATGGTTTGTTTTTTGGGCGTTTTTGGGATGGGAAAACCTATCATTTACCACCGAAGAATTTACAAACATAAAAAAAGACCTTCCGAAAGCAACAGTTATAAGTTATTGCGTAATGATGTTTTTATATTTGGGATTAAGCATAAGCGTCGTCGGGCTTTTATCGCAACAATCACAAATCGCTGCGCAAGTTCCTCTTGCGGAAGTAATTACTCATACATTCGGCGCAAAATACGGCAAAATCGTTGCGGTTGTAGGAGTATTAATAATGCTGATCAATCTAAATGCGTGGGTATGGGGTCCATCCCGCTTATTATACGATTGCGGAAGAAAAAAAATACTGCCCGCAGTGTTCAGCCGGCTTACAAAAAAGCAAACTCCCGCAGTTTCCCTTTTAACATTATTAATAATGTATCTTTTAATTCTCGGCTATATGCTCATAAGCAAAACTTACGAATTAGATAATTTAATAAAATTAGTTAATGCAAATTTTATGAGTTTATATCTTTTTTCAAGCATATGTTTTATTAAACACTCCGTAAAAATTAAAGATAAAGCAATCGGATATATAGCCATGCTTTTAATGGCTTCTATTATATGCTTTTGCGGATTATATATATTATTTCCGTTATCCTGTTTAATATTAGGCTGGTTAAAAAAATATATAAAAAATCAAAAATAAAAATCATTACACAACAAAGTAGTTTGTTTATTTGCAAGGCTTGCGAAAATTTTAAACGCAGAAAATAAGCAAAATAAAAAGTTGTGTAACGGTCGTAAGGATAAATAACAATGGCAAAAGAAAAAATAGGAAT
>JAOZTP010000166.1 GCA_029939135.1 Desulfobacterales bacterium | reverse complement strand
GCTTCCATCATATGATAGCCGCTTATGCTTACGGTATTGAATTTCGGCATATTTTTTGAACAGTATTCTATAATATCGGAAACTATTCTCATAGAAGGCGCCGGCGGATATATGTATGTGTTTCTTGTAAGATACTCTTTTAAGATGTCGTTTTGAATTGTTCCGGCAAGTTTTTCGGGCGTAACTCCTTGCTCTTCCGCCGCTACGATATAACCCGCCATAATCGGCAGAACCGCTCCGTTCATTGTCATAGATACGCTCATTTTATCAAGAGGTATTTGATCGAATAGTATCTTCATATCCTCTACGCTATCTATTGCCACGCCCGCCTTGCCTACGTCGCCGGATACTCTCGGGTGATCCGAATCGTAGCCTCTGTGAGTGGGCAGGTCGAAAGCTACGGATAATCCCTTTTGTCCCGCCGCAAGATTGCGTCTGTAAAAAGCGTTTGATTCTTTTGCGGTAGAAAAACCCGCATACTGTCGAATTGTCCACGGACGCCCCGAATACATTGTAGCCATTGGTCCGCGAACATAAGGAGGCATTCCGGGCAAAGTATTTGCGCATTCCAAATTTTCAATATCTTCTACCGTATATAAAGGTTTTACGGTTATCCCTTCAGGAGTTTCCCAATTAAGTTTTTCTACGGGTTTTCCTTTTAATTGTTTTTGGCTAAGATCTTTCCAAGCCTGCAATTTAGAATTGACCGGCATATTATTCCTCCTTAAATCTCGTTAAATTTCGTTAAATAGCTTTGTAATTTGCTCAATTTCTGCGTTGGATAAAAATTTTGATCCGCCTTGAACTTGAACAGATTACTTTGCTATTTAACGAAATTCATTGTTATTAAACTCGGACGCTTCCTCTAATCAAGTTGAGTTTTACTTTGCGCAACCCAATAAATTAAAATTTGAGCGCTTAACATTGTAAAACTTGTTATTCGAAGCAAAGTTCAATCCAACCTGCTTTATTATGCGCCGAAATTATAATAATTTATTCTTGCGATTAAATCCTTTTAATAATCGGCGTTTTCTCTGTTAAAGCCGGTTCATAACAAAGTAGTTTGGTTGAGTTCAAGGCGGATAAACATTTTAACCGCAGGCTTATTATTAATAAGTCGAGGATTAAAATTTTTATCCAACGCAGAAATCAATCAAACTACAAAGTTATGAACCGGCTTTTTTATCTTTCGCATAACTCAACTAACACGCCATTTGTAGCTTTAGGATGCAAAAAAGCAATCTTTGCGCCGCCCGCTCCTTTTCGGGGTTTTTCATCTATTAATTTTACCCCTTTTGCTTTTAATTCTTCCAATGCGGCTTCTATATTCTTTACTCTAAAAGCTATATGCTGAATTCCTTCCCCTTTTTTCTCTATGTATTTTGCAACGGGTCCGTCCGGCGCGGTGGATTCTAACAATTCAACTTCGCTTTCTCCTACCGGAAAAAAAGCGGTTTTAACTTTTTGAGGCGCAACCTCTTCGCTTCCTTGATGCTGAAGCCCTAATATATCCGTCCAAAAATTTTTTCCCTCGTCTATGCTTTTAACGGCTATGCCGAGATGATCTATTTTTAAAATTTCCATCTTACGCCTCCTTTAAATTTGAGCGGATAACTTTGCATTTTGTCCGTTTGCGGCGTTAATTTTTTTTTAATCCTTGAAATACTCCATGTATTCCTACGATTAAAAAAAATTTTCGCCTTGAAAATAAACAAACTGCTTTGTTATCCGCTCAAATTGTCATCATTATTTTTTTTGATTAAATATCGCGTTTCCTCTGTTTATACTCGAGCAAAAAGGTTCAAAGTTTATTTGCGTAGCGGCTCTTGCCGATTGGGAAACAATTTTTAACAAGCTTTCCTGCTGCTTCCCTGTTTTTACAGAGTTTTCAAAAAGCTTTTAAGCTCGTTTACGGCGGCGGCGGATTTCATTAAAGCTTTATTCTCATCGTCTGTTAATTTAATTTCGATAACTTCTTCTATGCCGTTTGAGCCGAGTTTTACGGGGACGCCTATAAAAAGGTCGTTTATTCCGTATTCGCCTTTAAGATACGCCGCGCAAGGAAGTATTTTTTTCTTATCTTTTAATATAGATTCCGCCATTTCTACGGCGGCGGATGCTGGCGCATAATATGCGCTTCCGGTTTTTAATAAGCCTACTATTTCCGCTCCGCCGTTTGCGGTTCGTTTAACCATAGCATCGATTGTTTTTTTAGACATAAGCTCTGTAATAGGAATTCCGGCAACGGTAGAATATCTTGGCAAAGGAACCATTGTGTCGCCGTGTCCGCCCAAAACAAAAGCGTGAGTATTTTCTACGGAAACGTTTAATTCCATAGCAATAAAGGCTCTGAATCTTGCGGAGTCTAAAACTCCAGCCATTCCTATTACTCTGTTTTTCGGAAATCCGCTTGCCTCAAACGCTACATGACACATAGCGTCAAGCGGATTGCTTACTATTATAAGTATTGAATTCGGAGAATATTTTACTACGTTTTCAACTACGGTTTTTACAATTTTTGCGTTTGTGCTTATTAAATCGTCTCTGCTCATTCCCGGTTTTCGGGGAAGCCCTGCGGTTATTATTACAATATCCGAATCTTTTGAAGCTTCGTAACCGTTTGCTCCGGTAAGTTTTGCGTCATGCTTTTCTATAGAGGCGGCTTGCGTTAAATCAAGCGCTTTTCCCTGCGGAACTCCTTCTATAATATCTATTAAAACCACATCCGCCAATTCCTTTTCGCATAATCTTTGCGCTGCGGTAGCGCCTACGTTTCCGGCTCCTATTACTGTAACTTTTTTATCCATAATTTATAAATCTCCTTTCTATTTCTGATGGTTTATACCTATAATTCGGCAATAATATTATGTTAAATTTTTGAATATATAACCGATTTTAATCTTATCAGTCAAATCATATTAGAAAATTTAATACGGAAAGAACTTTTGCTTGCTTATTTTTAACGGATAAAGAATAACAAAGCAAAAAATAAACTTTGTAAAAATAAAAAAGGGGTTTTTTTATGAGCTTTGAGATTTTAATAGGCGGTTTGGTAGATAAAATATTCGCCGGCTTGTTTGGTAAAATAAACAAAGGAAGTCTTAAAAAAGATATTAACGAAACCTTTAGCAAATCGGAGCATGTTCATATAACGGAGAAAAAAAACAATGATTAGTTTTATGCACTCTCACGCAACCGGATGGATTATTAAAGTATTGCTGGGCGCTATTGTTGTGGTATTTATATTTTGGGAAGCTGGATATTCGGATTTACAAACAATCGTTGCAACACGGGACAAAGAGGATAATCTTACCCCCGAAATACAGAAAAATTTAGACGTATGTAATTTTGGGGAAGCGGAAAAGCTTTCATTACAATCTTTTGATAAAAATTTACAGTATAAGAAAAAAGCAGAGGAAGACGCTTTGCAACACACGGAAAAAGCGGCTGAAGACGCTTTTCAATTGGCAAAGCTTAAAGAATTACAAC
>JAOZTP010000165.1 GCA_029939135.1 Desulfobacterales bacterium | reverse complement strand
CTTCTCGTTTTATTCTTAAAACGTTCTCTTCTTCGTCTCGTTTTAATCTGGCGTCTGTTTCGGCTTTTAATTTTGCTTCCGCTTTTGCTTGAGCCTCTGCTTTTGCCTTTTCTTCTGCTTCCGCTTTTGCTTTATTTTCGGCTTCTATTTTTGCCTTCACTTCGGCTTCCGCTTTTACTTTTTCGGCGTCAACAGCGATAGTAGCCGCTTCTTTTTTCGGAGATGCCGGTTTAGCAGCCTCTTTTTTAGGAGCCGCAGGCTTAGCAGCCGCTTTGGGAGCTGCCGGTTTAGTTTTAGAATCCGCCTTTTTAGCATTAGCCGCCGGTTTTTTTGGAGCCGCTTTTTTCTCCTCTTCTATGGTAAGATCGGGAGCCGGAGAAAGGGCAATGTAATCTATATTAACGTCGTCGCATTTTTTAGCGATGGCGCTGACTTTCTGAGCGTCTCCGCCGTTTAATGCAAGGTCTATAAAAGATTTAACCAAATTTGCGGCTTCAGGGTGTCTCATTATCAAAATATCCGAGCCAGCCATAAGGTATGATACCGCGCCTATAGCTTCCATTAATATTGCTCTTCTTTCGGGGTCTCCCAAAGAAGGCGCTTCTTTTACGGTCTGTTTTGCCTCTTTGCATTTCCATACTTCATTGCCGAGATTGTTTATAATGGGAAGCTGAAGTTTGTCGTCTCCCTGAGACATTGCAGCCATTCTCAAACGTTCCATAACCGAATATGAATATTCCAATCCGTAACCGATGCCGCCGGTAGTAGGATCAATTATTACTTTATCCATAGAAACGCCAAGATTTTCAAGCAGTATATTCACCTGTTTTGCAAGGTTTACGTCTATAGGAGAAGAGGATATTATGGTATGTCCGTAGCCCATCGCGCTTGCGCCTATAGATTTATGATTTTTATCTTCTACAGGTCCTATTATAAGATTTGCTCCTTGACATTCTTCCGATATTTTTTTGAATATTTCTTCGTCTTTCTGGGGGTTTGCGGTTCCCCATACGATCAAAGGAACATCTATTGCGTCAAGCACTTTTTTTACGGTTGAAGCAACCTCTTCGGCGCTTGCGTTTTTATCGTTAGGATCCGCGCTTTTTAATTGAAGAGCAATTAGCTCGGCGCCGTAAGCATCGATGCATTTTTTTGCCCATGCCGCAGGATCTGAAATAACGTCTTTAAAAGGCTCTATAGAGGCTTGTGGCCAATCAACAGGCTTCATATCCCAAACTTCCATAGCAATTTTAGGCGGGCATGGTATTTCCCCTTCAAACTGATAGAAGGGATAACAGCTTTCGCCGCCTACCGTTACAGCCTTATCTCCTTTGCCGAGAGTAATCTTTTTGATTGTTCCCGCATAGGATTCTTTAAAAAATTCCAGGCTCAATGTTTCCTCCTTAATTTCCTTAAGTTATTTTAGGAAAGATTTAAATAAATATGTTAAAAATACAAACTGCCTTAACCAAAAGGATTAATACCTCCCCCTTTCATTATTTTCAAATTTACATTTTTCATATTAACTTGTAACTATTTATTATTATTTAAAAAATTTTTCAAAATTTCATTTTAAAGATGTCCAACGCAGTTCTTGTATATTGAAAGCCTTTTTTTGTCAATCATAATAACATACCCAATAATATGCCCTTTGAGCAACAAAAAATTTTGTCTATTTAGAGCGCTGGCGAAAACTTTAACCGCAGGAATAAACAAGCTATTTCAAGAATTAAAATTTTATCGTAATTAATAAAATAAGCAGAATATAAGGTTTTGTAATGCGCTTATAACACTTATATATAATGGATGTTTTAAAGTCGGACAAAGTTAAATATCTATTGTTAGATTTCCCGAACGATCTCGAACAATCTAATGATTATAAAAGAACGGAAAAGCGGGTTTTTTTATGAAATTTATTTGCTTTAAAATATCCTTTTGTTATCATTTAAGATGATAGTCATAATTATCCGCGCCGCATAGTTTGCGAAAATTTGAAACGCCGTTATTAAATTCGAGGAAATTTAAGCGTAATCGACAAGATGATAAGTTATTAAAAAGGAGGAGAGATAATGAGCAAAACAGAATGGAATCCTGGTAAAATTATGGAGACTTCCGGTTTTTATTGGAAAACCTGCGCCCTTCATGCAGGAGTAAAATCGGACTTATTTACCGTTATAGGAAATAAGGGGATCAAAAGCGAAGATGCGGCGGATAAGATAAAGGCGAATAAAGATGCGGTTTGCCGTCTTCTTAACGCCTTAACCGCTATGGATTTGCTTGAAAAAAAGGGGGGTATTTTTTTTAATACCGAGTCAAGCGAAAGGTTTCTTTCAAAAAATTCCGATTCTTATTTGGGATATATAATTTTGCATCATCATGACATATTAAAAGCGTGGGCGGATTTAAATTCTTCGGTTAAAACGGGGAAATCAGTAAAAACAAGCTCGTCCTTTGCAGAGGAAGAACAAAGAGAAGCTTTTATTATGGGAATGTATAATACGGCTTCCGCTATTGCGCCGAGTTTGACAAAGGAATTTGATCTTTCCTCCTATGATGCTTTGCTTGATTTGGGCGGAGGTCCCGGAACCTATGCAATTCATTTTTGCTTAAATAATTCGAGATTAAAAGCTTCGGTTTATGATTTGCCTACTACAAAGCCGTTTGCCGAAAAAATAATAGATAAATTCGGTTTAGCGGATAGAATTTCTTTTATAAAAGGAGATTTTGTTAAAGAGGATATCAAAGGCGAATATGACGTAGTTTGGATATCTCATATTCTGCATGGAGAAGGAGAGGAAGATTGCCGAAAAATTATTAAAAAGGCAGTTAAGATATTGAAACTGGGCGGCATTATAATGATTCATGAGTTTATTCTTGAAAATTCCAAAGACGCTCCGTTATTTCCTGCGCTTTTCTCTTTAAATATGCTTGTAGGAACCGAAAACGGAAGGGCTTACTCGGAAGAAGAACTTGCGGATATGTTAAAAGATGCGGGTTTAAAGGATATAAGCTTGTCCTCTTGTTTCGGGGTTAACGAGTCAAGGGTGATGATAGGGAAAAAAGATTGGGCTTAACCTGCGCAAAGATGATAATATAGTATAAATATAAAAACGTTGATTAACAGATCTTCCGAGGTTTTTCTTGTTTCCTCTATAACCTCAATAGCTCCGTTTGCGGTCGCTTTATGACAAGCTCCGCATTTATGTCTTATTATAGAAGATTTCGGGATTAAGGTTTCGGCGTATACAATTGAAGATATTAAAAAAAATGTAAGAATTGGTATGATATAACAGGATTTCGAGAATATTTTTTGCATATTTCACTCCTTTTTATTCTGATAGAACCGTTTAAAAAGTTCAAGCGATAGTAGGCTGCTTTTGCTTATTTTTCAAATATAAATGGATTATATCAAAAAAATCATTTTGATTATTACTACTATTTCTCTTGTATATTCAAGAAAAAAATGAAGATTATCCGTTTCTATCATAAAATATATTGCGAAAAAGCTTTGACATTATATAATA
>JAOZTP010000164.1 GCA_029939135.1 Desulfobacterales bacterium | reverse complement strand
GTGGGCAAATCCACCGCCTTATTTAAGACGCTTAAAGAAGGGGATTATTATCAGGATGTTATAGGTCCTCTCGGCAAGGCTACGCATCTTGAAAAGGTAGGCAAGGTAGTATGCGTAGGAGGCGGAACCGGAGTTGCGGTTTTATATCCTATTACAAAAGGATTAAAGGAAAAAGGAAATAATGTAACGAGTATTATAGGCGCAAGAAATAAAAATCTGCTTATATTGGAAGATGATATGAAGGCGGTATCGGACAACCTGCATGTATGCACGGACGACGGCTCCTACGGACATCACGGATTTGTTACAAACGTTTTAAAAGAAATACTAGATAAAGGACAGGTAAGCCTTTGCGTTGCAATAGGTCCGGTTCCTATGATGAAATTCGTTTCCAAAATAACCGAGGAATACGGAGTTAAAACCATAGTAAGCTTAAATCCGATTATGATAGACGGAACAGGAATGTGCGGAGGCTGTCGCGTTACCGTAGGAGGCGAAACCAAGTTTGCATGCGTTGACGGACCGGAGTTTGACGGTCATAAAGTAAATTACGACGAACTTGCAAACAGGTTAACGGCATATTGCGAAGAGGAAAAAGAATGCGCATGTAAACTTGGCGAGAGCCTTTAATAAATATTTACGGAGAAAAAAATGAGCGAGAAAAAACAAAAAAAAGGAAAAATAGCAAGACAAAAAATGCCGGAACAGGCTCCTGAAATAAGAAGAGGCAATTTTAAAGAAGTTCCGCTTGGATATGACGAAGAAACAGCGGTAACCGAAGCGTCAAGATGTCTTGAATGTAAAAACCCTTCCTGCGTATCAGGCTGTCCCGTAGATGTCGATATACCCGGTTTTATATCCTTAATAAAAGAGAAAGACTTTGAAGGGGCAATTAAAAATATTTGGACTAAAAATGCGCTGCCTGCGGTTTGCGGCAGAGTTTGCCCGCAAGAGATACAATGCGAAGGCAAGTGCATACTCGGTAAAAAAGGGGATCCAGTAGCTATAGGCAATCTGGAAAGATTTATCGCCGATTATGCAAGAAACAAAGGAATATCCGATATTCCGGCAGCTGAAAAACCTGCGGGTAAAAAAGTTGCAATAGTAGGCTCCGGTCCGTCCGGCTTAACCGTAGCAGGCGATCTTATAGCAAAAGGCTACAACGTTACGATATTGGAAGCTTTTCATAAACCCGGAGGAGTTTTGGTGTATGGCATCCCGGAATTCAGGCTGCCTAAAGATATAGTATTCTCCGAAGTCGCTTCGCTTGAAAAACAGGGCGTTAAATTAGAATGCAACAGCGTGGTAGGCAGAACAGTATCAATGGAGGAGCTTTTTCAACAAGGATTCGAGGCGGTTTATATAGGAGTGGGAGCCGGACTGCCTAAATTTTTGAGTCTTGACGGCGAAAACCTAATAGGAATACTCTCTGCCAACGAATATTTGACCCGCGCCAACCTGATGAAAGCTTATCTATTCCCCAAAGTCGATACTCCAATGCCGAAAGGTAAAAAAGTAACGGTAATAGGCGGCGGAAACGTTGCTATGGACGCTGCAAGAACCGCTTTAAGACTCGGAGCCGAATCGGTTAAAATAGTTTATAGACGTTCAAGAGAAGAAATGCCCGCAAGAAAAGAGGAAATACACCATGCGGAAGAGGAAGGAATTGAATTTTTACTGCTTACAAATCCTGTAAAATTTAAGGGCAACGAAAAAGGACGGGTTACTGGTATGACATGCCTTAAAATGGAACTGGGCGAACCGGACGAAGGAGGAAGAAGAAGACCCGTTGCGGTAAAAGATTCCGAATTTGAAATTGAAACCGATCTTTCCATCATTGCCGTAGGCGCCGGCGCGAATCCTCTACTTACCCAATCGGATCAAGAAATAAAACTGAACCAATGGGGATATATAATAGCAGATTCCGAAACAGGCAAAACCTTTAAAAAAGGGGTATGGGCAGGCGGCGACATTGTAAGCGGACAGGCTACCGTTATATTGGCAATGGGAGCCGGAAGACAAGCAGCGGAATCAATCGACGATTATTTAACAAGAGGCTGGTAATTTTAAATTGTGAGCATAAACATAAGAACAGCCGAAATTGGCGATGCGCCGGCAATAGCAGATTTTAACCGGCGAATGGCAGCCGAAACCGAAAATTATATACTCCCATATGATAAAATTTTATCCGGCGTAAAAAATCTTTTTCTAAAGCAGGAATATGGATTTTATATAGTAGCCGAAAAACAGAATGAAATTGCAGGTTGTTTAATGATTACATTTGAATGGAGCGACTGGAGAGACGGCTTATTATGGTGGATTCAAAGCGTTTATATATCGCCCGAATATAGACGGCAGGGCGTTTTTAGTGAAATGTATAATTTTATATCCAACTATGCCAAAGAGAAAAAAGCTGCAGGGCTGCGTCTTTATGTGGAAAAGGATAATGCAGGCGCTCAAAAAGCATATCAAGCGCTTGGAATGAAAGAGGCGAAATACAAGTTGTTTGAGCAGGTTTTTTGATAGGATATACGGCAAGTTTTTTTATTATCAAAGAGAGTAAGCATAATTGTGATAACTATATAAAATAATTATAATTGATAGGTTGAGAAAAATAATATGGCTGATTATATTAATGATAATATTATTAGTCAGGCTTATATTCATGTTGAAATGGATTCGCTTGAACTACAAGAAAATTTTGAGAAATTTAAAAACAGGATAAGAGAGTTTACTCGAACTCGAACTTCATTTTTTTTATCTCCAGATACTCATGTTGAAATAGAGTTTGAAAAAGGATCTCTAAAATTCAGAGCAACCGTCTTTGGTATAATTTTTTTTTTAATGGAAGGAGTAGCCAAATACAAAGATTTCAGAGAAGGTATTGAATTAATTTACAGCGATGCGAAGCGGCTGTCTGAATATATTATTTCTGAAAGTCTTTATGAAACAAAGGCTAAACATGATAATGTAATTCGTCTTGAAGCACTGACTGGTATTATTTTTTCTATAAAAAAAGTCATAAATCAACTTGAGCATATTAAGCATGTAACCGGTGGAGCAATGCTTGCTTTAGATATTGCTAAAAAAATTAAAAAAGCAAAGAGAGAAATAGATAAACTCCTTAATAATATCAGTAAAAAGAACGATAGAAAGTTTATAAAAAAAGACTTATTTGAACTTGCTAATAGGTTACCATTGAATCCAATAGCGCCAAAAGATGAAACAAATACGCCTACAAGTCTGATAATATATCGTAATGAAAGAAAACAGCTACTGTAGTTACTAAATTAACTCTCCAGTTTGTATTCAATACTTATTGGTTGTTCATATTTGTTTAAGGTCTTATTTAATGTTTTGATATAGAATCTTATAAAAAATAAAAATAATAAAAACAAACGGTTAAAAACCAGGTTGAGCTTTTTGAATATAAAAAGATAAAAAAACTTGACATAAAAAGCCTATTTGATAAAAAGCCATATCTCATAAAAAAAGGAGAATTAATGTGCAGATTGCAGGTAGTAACGTCATACAAGACCAAGAAAAAAAGTTTATAGATTCAATAGCCGATTCTTTA
>JAOZTP010000054.1:9803-12840 GCA_029939135.1 Desulfobacterales bacterium | reverse complement strand
GACGCCATTATAATAGGCAAAACAAATTTAGACGAGTTTGCTATGGGGTCAAGCACAGAAAATTCCGCAATACAGCTTACGCGCAATCCTCATAATACGGAGTATGTTCCGGGAGGCACAAGCGGAGGCTCCGCCGCGGCTATAGCGGCGGACGAAACAATATTGGCGATAGGCTCGGATACGGGCGGTTCCATAAGACAGCCTGCAAGTTACTGCGGAACAGTGGGAGTAAAGCCGAGTTACGGACTGGTTTCAAGATACGGGCTTGTGGCTCATGGCTCTTCTTTGGATCAGATAGGTCCTCTTACAAAAGACGTAAAAGACGCCGCATTAACGTTAAAGGCGATAGCCGGACATGATAATAGAGATTCCACCAGCTTATCCGTTTCCATACCGGATTATTCCGAACTATCTTGCAATTCCGAATCCCTTACCATAGGAGTTCCGGAAGAATATTTCGGCGAAGGACTTGATAAAGAGGTTTTTAAAAAAGTAAAACAGGCAATATCGCTTATGGGAAAAAGCGGATGCAAAATAAAACCGATCAGCCTGCCTAATACTCCTTACGGCATAGCGGCTTATTATATAATATCATGCTGCGAGGCAAGCTCCAATCTTGCAAGATATACAGGGGTTCATTACGGATACAGAGATAAAGATTCAAAAAAAATACTTGATTTATACTTAAACAGCCGTTCAAAAGGATTCGGCAAAGAGGTTCAACGCCGAATAATGCTCGGAACCTATGCTTTAAGCGCCGGATACTATGACGCATATTATTTAAAAGCGTCTCGGATTAGAACCTTAATTATAAAAGATTTTAACAAAGCTTTTGAGCAATGCGATATTATTGCTCATCCCGTAGCTCCGGGACCCGCTTTTAAAATAGGGGATAAAACATCCGATCCTTTAACAATGTATTTGGTTGACGCTTACACCGTATTTGCAAACATGACGGGATGCCCCGCAATAAGCATTCCTTGCGGTAAAACCGAAAACCAACTGCCTATAGGAATGCAGCTGGTAGCAAATAGGTTAGAGGAAACAACCCTTTTTAAAGCCGCTTTTGCGGCGGAAAAAATATTAAAAGATAACGGAGTAACGGTAAAATAAAAATATCCGATTAAAAAAATATGAAATTGAGGCAAGAGGCTAATACAAAAAAAATAATACTTATTTTATCCTTTATAATAACGCTTACGGTAAGTATTGCATTTTTACCTTCTCTTAACAACGGATTCGTCGATTGGGACGATAACGCTTATCTTACCGAAAACCCTGACGTTTTTGGCTTATCCGTTGAAAATATCAAAAGAATATTTGCAAAATCGTATAATGCCTCTTATGTTCCGCTTACTCTTATTTCATTTGCAATAGAATATGAATTTGTAGGATTAAACCCTTTTTTATATCATCTTAATAATCTTATCTTACATGTTGCAAACGCCTTGCTTATATTTTTATTCTTTTACCTTATATGCCGAAAATATTCATGGAGCGGCTTAAACTTATCCGGCGCTTTAACCGTCTCCTTTTTAACCGCTCTTTTTTTCGGAATACATCCGACCAGAGTAGATAGCGCCGCATGGGTTACGGAACGAAAAGACCTTTTATATACCTTTTTTTATTTCGCTTCTTTAATCTCATATCATTACTTTAATTACAAATCAAAAAAAGAAAGCTTATATATATTATCCTTGTTTTTATTTACCCTTTCGTTATTGGCAAAACCTATGGCGGTAACCCTGCCGGTAATACTTTTACTGCTTGATTTTGTAGATAAAAATAAAATAACCGCTTCAATGATAATAGAAAAAATACCCTTTTTTATATTATCCCTTGCTTTCGGCATAATAAACATGAAAGTTCATATCGCCGCCGAACAAACCGGAGAGGGGCATTTTCTTTTTCTTGACGTAAATATATTCAAATACGTCTTATATACCGCCGAAAACATATTTTTTTATATTGGCAAATGCTTTTTGCCTATAAAACTTACCCCGATATACGACATAAATCATATAATCTTTGCAAATAAAGTCTCTTTATATCCGTTTATTCTGCTTATATTATGGTTTGCCTTCTTAATATTTTATCGCAAAAAAAATAAAAAAATTCTTTTCGGCGCTCTTTTTTTTCTTATAACCATAGCCCCCGTTCTTCAGATAATACCGCAAGGAGCGGTTCCTGTGGCGGAACGTTTTGCTTATGTTCCTATGCTCGGAATATTCTTTATGATTGCCGCCGGAATAAATTATATATTGCAAAAATATCAATATAAATTAATAAAATATGGTATTATAACAACTCTTACGGCAGTTGTCGTTTGTTTGTCGGTTATGACATGGAAGCAGTGTAAAGTATGGAAAGACACCCTTACTCTTTGGAATCATGCGGTTAATATAAATCCGGAATATCCGTCCGGAACCGCTCTTTTTTTTAGAGCCGGAGCATATCATAGGGCAGGAGAATTCAATAAAGCGCTTGCCGATTATAAAGTATTAATAGACAGAATAAAAAATGCCGCAGGAAACGAAATTGATGAAAACGCAAAATATCATGATCAAAAAAATCTGATCAGAATCTTAAGCGCCAGAGGTTCTTTATATCATCAAAACGAAAACTTGGGCAAAGCCGCAGAAGATTATACTTCGATTCTTAAAATTTCAGGCGTTAATCCTCTAAAAAAAGCAGCGGTTTTTTATAAACGAGCCGTTGTTTATTACGGTATGAAACAAACCGATAAAGCGGTTTCGGACATTCTTAGGGCTATTGGCATAATGCCTTATAATGATAGGTTATACGAATTTATCGGAATTATACGAGCAAGACAAAAAGATTATAAAGCCGCTTCTAAATATTTTGAAAAAGCGCTTTCTATTAATCCAGCTAATAAAGAATCTCATTATTACCTTGAACAAATTAATAAAATCAATATTACAAATTAAATAATAATTTAAATTAGGGTTGAGCTAATTTAAGAAAATAGTTAAAAACTTAAATTAGAGTTGAGCTAATTTAAGAAAATAGTTAAAAA
>JAOZTP010000054.1:0-9703 GCA_029939135.1 Desulfobacterales bacterium | reverse complement strand
GAATTGCTTAAAATAGCTATTATTCATTATCAATTTGAAACCATTCATCCTTTTTTGGACGGCAACGGAAGGGTAGGCAGACTGCTCATTCCTTTATATTTGGTTTATAAAGGCATTTTAAAAAAACCGATTTTATATTTATCCGACTATATGGAAAAAAACAGAAAACATTATTATGATAGCTTAATGAATGTAAGAAAAACAAATGATATGGCTCCGTGGCTCGAATTTTTTCTATCCGGCATTATAAAGACCGCCCAAAAAGGCAGGGATACTTTTGATAATATATTACAATTACAAAAAGAGAATGATTTAAAAATTCAAAACTTGGGAACCAGATATCCAAATGCGAAAAAAGTTTTAAATTATCTTTATGTAAAGCCTATGATAAGCGCAAAAAAAGTAAACGAACTTACCAAAATTTCTTTGCCGTCCGTATATAAACTAATAGAAGAATTGGAAAAATTAGATATACTTAAAGAGGTTACAGGGGCGCGACGAAAAAGAATTTATCTTTGTGAAAAATATATAAAATTATTTCAAACTTAATTATTTTTTATTTTATAAAAAAGAGACAATTATAAATATGGATAACAAAATATATCTTACCAGTAAAGTAAGAGCCTCTGGCTGAGCTGCAAAACTGGGACCGGGAGTCCTTGAAAATGCGCTTGCAGGATTAAAAATACAAAAGCATTCGGATCTGTTAATCGACATGTCAACTGCGGACGACGCCGGAGTCTTTCGGCTTAACAAAGATACCGCTATAGTTCAAACTCTTGATTTTTTCACTCCGATTGTTAATTCTCCTTACGATTTTGGAAGAATTGCCGCCGCAAATTCTTTAAGCGACATATATGCTATGGGAGCGATTCCTTTGACCGCTATGAATATCGTATGCTTTCCTGAAAAAAATATGGATCAAAACATCTTAAAAGAAACCCTTGAAGGCGGACTTGAAAAAATATATGAAGCCAAAGCGCATCTTGTAGGAGGACACAGCGTAGATGACAACGAATTCAAATACGGGCTTTCGGTTACCGGCAAAGTCCATCCCAAACGCTTTATTGCAAACTTCGGCGCAAATATCAGCGACAAACTGATACTTACCAAACCTATAGGAACCGGAATATTGGCTACCGCAATAAAAGGCAAAATAGACGCTGATAAATGCGAAAAAATACTTGTAAAAATCGCTTCGGAATTAAATAAAAAATCTGCCGAAATAATGTTAAAATATAATCCGAGCGCATGCACGGACGTAACCGGCTTCGGACTTGCGGGACACCTTCTTGAAATGGCAAAAGGCGGAAAAAAAGAGATAAGACTATTTACAAAAAACATTCTCTTTATACCGGAAGCTTACGAATACGCCTCAATCGGCTTAATACCCGCAGGAGCATATTCCATAAAAAACCATTGCGAAAAAAATATAAAAATAGATAAAAAAATAGATAAAACCGTAATAGATCTGATATTTGATCCGCAAACCTCCGGCGGACTTATAACCGCAATAAATCCACAAAAAGCCGAAACCTGCTTAAAAGAGATGCAGGATAACGGAATAGACGCCTCTTTAATAGGCGAGATAGCGGGCAGCCATCAATCTGGCAAGCTTATAGTAGAAAATTAAAAAATGCAAAACAGCATAGTAATAGATATTAAAAACCTATCCTTTTCCTATTCAAAAGAGACAATATTAACGGATGTCAACCTTACCGTTAATCATGGCGAATTTATCAGCATAGTAGGACCTAACGGAGGCGGAAAAACTGCGCTTCTTAAATTAATGTTAGGCATTTTAAAACCTGATAAAGGCAGAATACTTATTTTCGGGCAACAGCCGAAAAAAGCAAGACTTAATATAGGGTATATGCCCCAACATACAAATCTTGATATTAAATTTCCCATAACCGTTATGGAAGCGACGCTTATGGGAAGAATAAGCGGCAGTCTAACCGGAAGGTATAAAAAAAAGGATATTCAAATAGCAAAAGATACTCTTGCAAAGTTAAACCTTCAAGATTTTCATAATCGAAGCTTCGGCGAACTTTCCGGCGGGCAGAGACAAAGAGTCCTTATAGCAAGGGCTCTATGCTGCAAGCCTCAAATGCTTCTTCTTGACGAACCGACCGCCAACATAGACCCTGAAGTTGAAGAGTCCCTTTTTGAGATCCTTAAAGAATTGAATAAAAAAATGACA
The DNA here is from genome assembly GCA_029939135.1 of Desulfobacterales bacterium. Lineage (GTDB taxonomy): Bacteria > Desulfobacterota > Desulfobacteria > Desulfobacterales > JAFDMD01 > JAFDMD01. The sequence continues at coordinate 7,500 of JAOZTP010000054.1, read as the reverse complement.
ATCATATTAGTATCCCACGACATAGGATTTGTATCTCAAGTGGTTAAAAGCGTAATTTGCGTTAACCGTAAAGTTGCAGTTCATCCTACCAGCAAATTAAACGGCAATATCATCAAAGATATTTACGGCGGCGATCTGCGCATGGTGCGCCATGATCATAGATGCGACTTTTTCAATCGCAATCAATGCGATTAAAAAAATAGCCAAAATTGAAAATACAATCGGTTGCAAAAACAAATAACGGCAAGTTAAAATTTTTTATCAGATAGCTATTGCGTTTAATAAGAATGTTTTATAAAATTTATCTTTTACTTCCCGCAAAAAAATATTTTAACCGCAGGAAGACAAAAAGTATTTTTATTTATGATTAAAATTATTATCCGACGCCAAAATAAATTAAAATAATTTTTTTTACGGGCGCTTTTAAAAGATACATATTATTATGATAAATCCAAAAGACATAGCTTTTGATATAGACGGCGTAGTTGCTGATACTATGTCTTTATTTTTGAATATTGCAAAACAGGAATATAATATAACCGATATTAAATACGAGGATATTACCGATTACGACCTGTCTGTATGTCTTGATATACCGAATATAATATTAGACGATATAATTGAAAAAATTATAAGCGGCGAATATCAGGTAAACCTAAAACCTATAAAAGGAGCGGCGCAAGTATTAAAAAAAGTATCCGAACATTCCGAAAAACTTCTTTTTATTACCGCAAGACCGCGTATAGGAAAATTAAAAGATTGGTTCTCTTCCGAATTTATACCGGACATTCCACAAAATAAGGTGGAAATAATTTCAACAGGCTCGTTTGAAGCAAAAAAAGAGATACTTTTGGAAATGAAAAAAAAATGGTTTATAGAAGACAGAGTATTAACATGTTTCGACCTGTATGAAGCTGGAATTACCCCTATCGTTTATGTGCAACCATGGAACCTTGCGCCTCATCCCTTCTTAAAAGTGAAAAACTGGCGAGATATTGAGCGCTTAATAGAATTTTAAAAAATTAAAAATCAATGAATCAATTTGCGACCTCTTATATAACCCCTTTTATCCGATTTTTAACCGCCGAAAAAGGATATTCAAAAAGCACAAGCAGAGCTTACAAAACGGATGTTTCCGAATTTGCCGATTTTTTAAAACAAAATCCGCAATATAATAAAATAGATAATATTGTAGTTAGAAAATATCTTAGTTTTTTACATGCAAAAAAAAATCAAAAATCAAAAGATAAAACCGCTACAATAAAAAAATCTACAATAGCAAGAAAACTATCTTCGCTTCGGACATTTTATAATTACCTTATAAAAAACTCCATCGTTCAAGAAAACCCTTTTGAAGCCGTAGCGACTCCGAAACAGGAAAAACATACTCCTTTATACCTTACCGTAGATGAAATATTTGCCATGTTAGATTCCATAGAGGACAACAAGCTTCTTACCGCAAGAAACAGGGCGATATTCGAAACAATCTATTCTACCGGAGCAAGAGTATCGGAGATTGCAGGCGCAAATATAAACGACATAGATTTTGAAAATCGTTTAATACGGGTTGTAGGCAAAGGAAATAAAGAAAGAATTTTGCCTATAGGAAAAAAAGCGGTTGAATCCGTAAAAAAATATAGAGCAAAGCTACAGTCGGAAGCCGGAATAACTCCGAATTTAAATACGCCCTTATTTTTAAATAAAAATAAAAAACGGTTGACGCCTCGTTCCATTGCCAGAATTTTAAAAAAAATAGTAAAAGAATGCGGCATAGCCATTCCTATTTCTCCGCATAGCATAAGGCATAGCTTCGCCACTCACATGTTAGACGCAGGAGCCGATTTAAGAGCGGTTCAAGAATTACTCGGTCATAAAAGACTCTCTACAACCCAAAGATATACCCATATAAGCATAGATAAGCTTATGCAAACCTATGACAAGGCGCATCCCAGAAAATAAAAGGAGATATAAATGAAATCGGATAAATATTCTGATACTCTAATGCACGGCACGACAATATTGGCTATAAAGCATAAAAAAAAAATCGTAGTCGCCGGAGACGGTCAAGTTACGCTCGGCTCCGAAATAATAAAGCATAACGCCAGAAAAGTAAGACGAATATATAATAATAAAATAATAGTAGGTTTTGCCGGAGCTACCGCAGACGCCTTAACCCTTTCCGAAAAATTAGAGGCAAAGCTTGAGCGGTATAACGGCAATTTAACAAGAGCTTGCGTAGAATTGGCAAGAGAATGGAGAACAGATAAATATTTAAGACGGCTCGAGGCGCTTATGATAGCGGCGGACGGAGATAAAATGTTTCTTATTTCCGGCAACGGAGACGTTATAGAGCCAGACGAAGGAATAATCGGCATAGGCTCCGGCGGAGTTTCCGCGCATTCCGCGGCTTCGGCGTTAATAAAACATTCCGATATGGAGGCGGACGAAATTGTTAAAGCGTCAATGAATATAGCCGGTTCAATATGTATTTATACCAATCACTCCGTAACAATAGAAGAAATTATCAAAACCGATTAAATATAAAAAAAGAATAATAAAAAGATTCCCCCTCTTTATTTACAACAATATAATAAAAGGGAATATCAAAATTTTCATAAGGAATAAAAACGAATGGAAGATTTAAAACCGATTGAGATTGTAAGAGAACTTGACAAATATATAATAGGGCAAAAAAACGCCAAGCGCTCGGTTGCGGTAGCCTTAAGAAACAGATGGCGCAGGCAGCAGGTGGAAGAAAACCTAAAGGATGAAATAGCGCCTAAAAACATCATATTAATAGGACCTACAGGGGTAGGCAAAACCGAAATTTCAAGACGTTTGGCAAAGCTTACGGACTCCCCTTTTGTTAAAGTGGAGGCGTCTAAATTTACCGAAGTAGGATATGTAGGCAGAGACGTGGAAGCAATGATAAGAGATCTGGTAGAGCTTTCGGTAAACATGATAAAATCGGACGAGCAGGATAAAGTAAAGGAAAAGGCTTCGCGTATAGCGGAGGAAAGAGTATTAGACTTGCTGCTTCCTCCGGCGGTTAAAAAAGATCCCGAAAAGCCGCAAGAAGATGGAATTGTGGAAATAGAGGCTCAACCTTTGCCGGAAAAAAACAATTCTACAGAGTCAAACGGCTATTCCAATAAAACAAGAGAAAAACTTCGTAAAATGCTAAAAGAGCGTAAATTGGACGAAAGATACGTAGATTTAGACGTTTCGGAACGATCTATGCCTGTGGTAGAGGTTTTTTCCAATCTGGGAATAGAGGAAATGGGACTCAATCTAAAAGACATGCTTGGAGGAGCATTTTCTCAAGCAAAAAAAAACAGAAAAGTAAAAGTAAAAGAGGCGTTAAAAATCATTGCCGCAGAAGAGGCACAACGTCTTGTAGATATGGATAAAGTAGTGGATATGGCTGTGGAAAGAGTAGAGCAGGCGGGAATAGTGTTTATAGACGAGATAGATAAAATAGCCGAAAAAGAATCTGGATACGGACCCGGCGTATCAAGAGCCGGCGTTCAAAGAGACCTACTGCCCATAGTGGAAGGAAGCAGCGTTACTACCAAATACGGAGTCATAAAAACGGATCATATACTTTTTATTGCCTCCGGCGCTTTTCATACTGCAAAACCTGCGGATCTAATACCGGAACTTCAAGGGCGCTTTCCTATTCGGGTAGAGCTTAACGCTTTGGCTGCGGACGAATTTTTCCGAATTCTTACAGAACCTAAAAACGCTTTAATACTTCAATATATTGCTTTGCTTAGAACAGAAGAAATCGATTTGATATTTGAAGATCAGGCAATTAAAAATGTTTCCAAAATCGCCGAAGATGTTAATAATAGAACCGAAAATATAGGAGCAAGAAGACTCCATACAATAATGGAGAAACTTCTTGAAGATATACTTTTTGACGCTCCCGATCTAAAAGATAAAAAGGTTATTATTAATGAAGAGTATGTGAATAAAAAATTGAAAGACGTTATAAAGGACGAAGACTTATCAAGATATATTTTATAATATAAAAAAGCTTCGGACATTTTTTTTGTCTGAAGCTTTTCGTTTGCCTATCGCTGATATATTCTAATAATATTGATCTCAATCATATTTTGCTTTATCGGTTACATCAATAAACTTATATGGAGTTTCATAAGCTGAAAAATAGCTTCTGTCTTCCAATAATTTATAATTCGTATTAAAATAAAAATTAAATATTAGTCTGAAGGTATTAACAGGCGTTATAGAATCATACAAAAGAGCATTGCCGCCTTGCGGAAGATAATATGCATTGAATATTCTCATTCTTTCTTTAAGCATATCATTAGTCGGACTATCCTTATCGTTTTTAAAAGTTGAAGCAGGCCCATGATCTGCTTGCAATATAATAATCGGAGGAACCTTTGATTTCGACAATATCTCGTCAACAAGAGCCTTAACCTTTTTGTTAATAAAAATCAGCTGATTTAAATATTTTTTTTTTTGTTTCCAGATAGTTCCATGCATCTTAAGTTTTGCATCAGGAACAGATTCGCCATTTTTGCCAAATACATAGGGTGGATGCGGGGAAACAATATGAGCGAAAATAAACTTTGGCTCTTTGATTTTATGTATTTCGGAAAGTCGAGAAAAAGTAAACAATATTCTCTTTCTTTTGGCGTCTGCAATGAAATATTGTATAAAAGGATGTAGTATAGTAGTTTGAATAAGAGTCGTTATAAATTCATTTTCTATACCGCTGCACTTAAAATTAATATCTGCATACTGATTGTGATCCGTTGGCACCAAGCCAGAACTAAAATGGATAGATTTATATCTTTTCGATTTTAAAAAGTTCATTACGTTATTATTATCAGTTATTTTATGTAGCACTTTACGATTCATCGATTCTATTGTTATCATATCGGTAAGGTCATTAATATAGTTCATATTTAAAGAGGATGGTAAAGATAAAAAAGTTCTTGCATAATTGCTTCTGCTTTTAGAGGGAACATAAAAACCTTTTGCAGATAAATAATTAATAAAGTCTTGATTATCATAATTAAAAACATCCTTTAATATATCCGAAGCCGCATAAGCATCCAGAATAATATAATAAATATCAGGGAGCACAGATGCAGTTTTCAAATCCGTTGTATTAGCTTCTACTGCTTCCATAATTTGATTATTATTTTGCCCTACGGTTTTTGTTTTGAACTCATATATCCCGATATTAACAAGCGAGGTTATAACTAATGATAACGCCATTATATTTAAAATTTTTGTAAAATTAAGTAGATTTTTACTCGTCTTAATTATAAAGTAAACGATAGAAATAAAGATTAAACCATCAATAAGAATTAGATATCTATGCTTGCCAACTGAAAAATCGCCTATATGCCAATACTCTATTAAATAATAAATATGCCCGTAAGAAAAGAATAAAAATAGAGATATAGAAACAATAACAGCGGCTTTTTTATTATCTTTAATAATCAACCTGAATAGTAATAGAAGCAAAAGCGTAAAACCCAGCACAATTGCCAACGGAGGAAGAGTTGCAGAAAAGGAGAGTTCTTCTATATTATTAGAAAGTAGAAAAAAAATAGGCGATATAGCGAAAAGAAACGGATGAATAATAAACGGTTTTTTCATATTTAAACCTTTCTTTTTTCCATTAGATATAAAATTCTATAGGTATCTTTGATTTTTATAGATTTTTTTATTTTAAAATATTGCTCAAATTTGTTCTCAAAAGCATCTTGCGTGTAATTTGGAAAAATATCTTCTCTAGTAGAAAGAAGTCTTTGAACTTGCGTATCCTTTTTAGGTATGAATTCAATGATTAGATAGTTGCAAATCTTTGCAAAAAATTCGGCTATTTTACTTAACGGAAGGTTGTTAGAAATAGCGAGATGATGAATTAAAGCAAGAGCAAACACCGCTTCTACCGGTCCGCGTTCCAACAAAGACATTCTTTCCTGATTTTCCCAACCAATGCCAGAACTGGGATTGGTTAAATCAAGCAACAACGGTAGAATATCGGTTTCCTTTTTTTTAAGGCTATCAAGATAATTTTTTTCAACAGCCGCGGGATCAATATCAAAAGAGATAGTCTGTATTTTCCTATTGCCGGCAATACGACTGAATATTCCTGTATTTGCGCCAATATCCCATATATTTTTTGGTTTAATAATATCTAAAAATTCAACTATAATTTGTTTTTTACGCTCAAATACTTTCGAGGTATAGTTGGTATCTTGATAATAATCCGCCCATTCGGTGTCATTAGGCTGCCATTTTAGCTTTCTAACGGCGGTTTCCAAACTATTGATTATACCGAGAAAAGATGAACGGCTCATTTTTTGACTATTTACAGTTACAGATTTATTAGAAAAATATTTTTGACTTTTGGCATGAAGATGAACATGCGAAAGGATAGAGAAGCTAAAACGAGTTCGATTAGGTAAAAGCGAGCTTGCCAAGTCCAGAGGAACGCCGTCTATATAAACTCGTAAAAGCTGGTTTAATCTAATATCTTTATAACTCATTAATGCCAAAGGCGCCAAAAAATGTTGACAAAATTGCCTATAGGCGACCCATAATTGTCCCTCGCTATATTTTTCAAAAGAGAGCGTATCAATAAATATAGGCTTGCCTTTTCTAAACTGTATATTATAAGCGCTGGAATCTTTTAAAGACATCCCAAAATTAAGCGCTGTTTTTTGAATTTCCAAAGTGGTTAAAGCGGCATTCTTTAGTTGGCTAAAACACCACTCATATGGATAAGATATAAATGGTATCAATTCAGGCTCAATTGTCTTATAAACTCTATCGGATATTGGGCCGCTCAATATCAACTTCATTATGCGGGATCAGCAACTCGGCATTTATAAGAGCTTCGTAAAGACCGGAATCAATCAGGCAATCATAATTCTCTTTATATATGGTGTTGACTTGACGGTAAAGAGAGCCGTTTCGAAAAAAGAGAAAGCCGCTTGGATCTCGAAAAGAGCTTGGCAGCTTTGCTTTAATCATAATCTTTACCTCCGCCTTCTTTTTTAGAAAAACGATTAGCAAAGAACGCCTTAAATTTTTTCCAATAAAGTTTAATTGTAAAAATTGCTCCAAGAAAACCTGCAATAATAATTTAAAAAATATAGCTGCCTGATCCAGGATCAAGATATGCGTAAGTCTTTGGCGGAAATACAAAATAGAACAAAACCAAAATGAAAAAGATAATTTTTAAAGATATAAATCTTCCCATAAATTTCACGCTCCTTGTTTTCTAATATTTCGCTATATTAATATAATAGCGATAAATTGTGCATTTAGCTAATGTTATGTGTGGTCAAAAAATGTTTCGCCTTAAAGTTTTTCCAAAAATTTCAAAACCGTTTTGGCGGCGTTATCTGCGGCAAGCTGAAAAAATATAGGCAGCTGATTTTTTTCGTCTCCGCCTCCTGCAAGGTCGCTTAAAGACCTAAAGGCTATAAAAGGTATTTTATTCATATA
>JAOZTP010000053.1 GCA_029939135.1 Desulfobacterales bacterium | reverse complement strand
GTGTATCAGGGTGATAATTTTTGAGCTTTTTTATATTATTGAGAAGATGAAGCTCCAATAAAGCTCCTTTTTAACGTAAAATAATAATAATATTATATTATAATCATTTGCCAAATAAAATCATCTTAAGTATAAAAGCCCAAAAAGATAAAATTAATTCTTTTATACTGAATATTTATAGAAATACAAACATCGACAAAGGAAAACCTATGACCGCCCCGTCTCGACAGAAAACCTTATACGCAATTTTCGGTAATCCGATAAACCATAGCATAAGCCCCATTATCCATAACGCCGCCCTAAAAAATGCAAAAATAAACGGAATATATGCGGCTTTTAAAACCGAAACCGCTCAAGATACCGTAAAAATGATAAAAGAATTAGACATTGCCGGAGCAAGCATAACAATTCCGCATAAAACCGATATAATAAAATATATTGATAAAATAGGAGATACCGCTAAAAAAATAGGCGCCGTCAATACGGTTATAAATGAAAACGGGCTTCTTTTCGGCACAAATACGGATGCCGGAGGCGCCATAAAAGCGCTTTTACAACATACGGAAATAGAAAATAAAAATATAGCGGTTCTCGGAGCCGGAGGCGCGGCAAGAGCCGTTATTTACGGCATAAACTTCAAAAAAGGAAAAGTTACCCTATTTAACAGAACAGTAGATAAAGGGGAAAAACTTGCAAAAGAGTTTAACGTAAATTTTATGCCGCTTTCCGAAATAAACTCCGAAATAAACAAACATAAATTTGAAATTATCATAAATACCACAAGTCTTGGAATGGCGGGGACTGAAGACGAATCGCCCGTCAAAAAAGAGTATCTTAACAAAGATATAATAGTTATGGATATAATATATAATCCCTTAAAAACAAAACTATTACAATATGCGGAAGAACAAGGGTGCAAAACAATAAACGGAATAAGCATGCTTTTATATCAGGCGGCGTTACAATTCGAGCTATTTATCGGAATACAAGCGCCTATAGACATAATGAAAAAAGCCGCGGATGCCGCCTCCGCAACGCTTTAAAACTATTTCACATATTTTAAAAATTATTTGCCGTTAAGCCCTTTTTAATATAAAAAATAGAACTGTTAATAATCCAATAAATTATTAGCTATAAGGAGGATATTATGGTCTCCAGCAGTAAAAGTTTACTTGATGAAGTAAAAAAATCTGTAACGAGAATACAAAATATTAATGTTCAACACCTACCGCAAGAGAAAAAACTCGGAGAAAAGCTGAATTTTAACGATGCAGTTGAACCTGCGAATCTGTTAATTGATCTGTATAACCGTTTATCTGTTAAGGCTCTGCAAGATTTTCCTAATGAAATTTTAAAAAAAATACAATCTAATGCTGACCATCATTACCAACTATTCAGTGACGTGGTAAATTTTAACATCGAGCAAAATACTCCACATAATGCCAGAAATGCTATTATCTCCAATATCAAAGCGGCTTATGCGCCGGCATTTAATTTATTACATCCATATATAGCTTATTCTCTTCATCGGTCTGCAGATTTACAAAGTTTAGCTTCCGAAGCAAAGGCGGCTATACAAAACATCCAAGATAAAGCTTCCGAAGCTTCTCAAAAATTAACTGAACATGAAAAAAATGCAAAACAAGCTCTTGAAGAAATTCGAAAAGTAGCTACGGAAGAAGGAGTCACGCAACAAGCCATTCACTTTAAAAATGAATCGGAAAATCATAAAACCGAATCGGAAAAATGGAAAAAGCTAACATTTATATTTGCTTGCATTCTTGGGCTTTTTGCCATAGTTAGCATTTTCTTACACAAAATTCCATTCATAAAACCCGAATCACCTTATGACACGATACAGTTGGCAATAAGCAAAGTGCTTATCTTTTCAGTTATATCTTACTTGCTTATTTTATCGGCAAAAAATTTTCTAAGCCATAAGCATAATGATATTGTGAATAAGCATAGACAGAATACTTTAATGACGTATAAAGCCATTGTAGAAGCTTCGGGTGAAGAAGGCGTCCGTGATGCAGTCCTTCTTCAAGCTGCCAGTTGCATTTTTTCTTCTCAAGCAACAGGTTACGTTAATCAGGGAAGAGATAAGGATATTTCTAATCAAAAATCGGTTGTTGAAATAATGACTAAGCCATTAGCTCAAGTATTAAAAAAAACTTCCAAATAACTTCTATGATAAAAATAACTCCGAAAAAAATAAAAACAAACCTTATAACCATACCCGGCTCAAAAAGCTATACCCACAGATTCCTCATAATCTCCGCATTATCAAACGGAGTATGCGTCGTAGCAAACCCGCTTAAAAGCGAAGACACCTTTTTAACCCTATCCGCATTAAAAAACTTAGGGATAAACATTGCCGAAGATAATAACAAAATCATCATAAACGGAACATCAGGCAAAATATACGCCCCGTCTTCTCCGGTTTATCTAAAAGGCTCCGGAACCTCTATGAGACTTTTAACCGCAGTATGCGCCATAGGAAAAGGAAAATTTACGCTTGCCGGAAACAAAGCCCTTAGCTCGCGTCCTATAAACGATTTAATCTCTGCCCTTACGCAAATAGAAGTTTTGATAAACTGCCCCGATAAACAAGGATTTCCTCCGTTGGAAATCATAGGAAATAAAAATATAGCCGGCGGAAAAGTAAATATAAAAGCGGGCAAAAGCAGCCAATACCTTTCTGCTCTACTTATGATTGCCCCTTATACAAAAAAAGGACTTGATATTACAGTTACGGACGAACCCGTATCAAAACCATACATAGATATAACCATAGAGGCTATGAAACAGGCGGGCGTTAAAATAGAACGAGACGGTTATAAAAAATTTGTTATAAAAGGGGAGCAAACCTATAAAAACGGAACATATAATATCGAGCCGGACGCCTCCGCCGCCGGATACTTCTGGGCTGCCGCAGCTATAACAAAATCCTCCGTAACCGTAAAAAACCTTAATAAAGAATCAAAACAAGGAGATATAAACTTCCCTAAAATATTAGAACAAATGGGCTGTAAAATAAAATATACAAACAACGGAATAACCGTTACAGGCGCAGACCTTACGGGAATAAAAGCGGATATGTCCGATATGCCGGATATGGTTCCCACCCTTGCCATTGTAGCCGCTTTTGCCAAAGGGGAAACAATAATAAAAAATGTGGGACATCTTAAAATAAAAGAAAGCGACAGATTAACCGCTATGGAGACGGAACTTAATAAAATAGGAATAAAGGCAAAAGCCTTTGAGGATAAACTTATAATAAAAGGCGGAAAGCCAAAAGGCGCCGCAATAACAACCTACGACGATCATAGAATAGCTATGAGCTTTGCCATAGCCGGACTCAAAACAGACGGCATAATAATAACCGACGAAAAATGCGTTGATAAGTCCTTCCCCGATTTTTGGAAAACATTTGAACGCCTTTAATAAACTTTATCCAATTAAACGAATACCATTACTAATAAAAAACCTATAAAAACAATTTGCAGATAAGGATTAAAATTTGAGCAAAACTCAAAAAATAAACAAAATAAAAAGTTGCGCGCAAATATACCTAATAGGATATCGAGCCTCTGGCAAAACTACCGTAGGAAAAACTTTGGCAAAAGCGCTATCCCGCAAATTTATAGACTCCGACAAACAAATCATAAAACAAAACAACATGGACATAGCGGACATAGTAAAAAAATACGGCTGGGATTTTTTCAGACAACAGGAGAAAACCTTTATCAACTCCATAAATCCTTCGGATAAACTTATAATAGCTTTGGGAGGCGGAGCTATTATAGATTCCGACAACATAAAAACCGTAAAAAAAAACGGAACCATTATATTCCTTAAAACCTCGCCTGATATTATAAAAAAAAGACTTAAAAACGATAAAAAAACTTCACAAAACCGCCCTCCCCTTTCAAACGCAAATTCAAGCTGTTTGCATAACGCAGAAAACGGACAAAAGGAGAAGCTATGCAAACGGGTTACTATTAATGAAGTTGATAAAATACTTACAGAAAGAACGCCCATATACAACAAAGCGTCTGATCTTATAATAAATACCGACAACAAAACAATCAAACAAATATGCCAAGAAATAAACAAATGTTTATACCTACCACAAAACAAGAATTAAAAACTCTCGGATGGAACAAACTTGATATAATAATAGTTACCGGAGATAGCTATATAGACAACCCATTTATAGGGGCTGCGGTTATAGGAAAACTACTTATAAGCAAAGGCTTTAAAACCGGCATTATAGGGCAGCCGGATATCAATTCAAACAAAGATATAACAAGACTCGGCAAACCGACTCTATTTTGGGGAATTACCGGCGGATGCATAGATTCTATGGTTGCAAACTATACCGCTTCCGGCAAAAAAAGAAAAAAAGACGACTATACCGCCGGAGGCTTAAATAACAAAAGACCGGATCGCGCCGTTATAGTTTACGCAAACCTTATAAGACAACATTTTAAAAATACAAAACCGCTTGTTCTCGGCGGAATAGAGGCAAGTTTAAGAAGAATACCCCATTACGATTACGCCTCAAACAAACTCCGTAGATCAATACTATTCGACGCAAAAGCGGACTACATAATATACGGCATGGGGGAAAAAGCCGTAATTGAACTTGCCGAAAAATTACAAAAAAAAGAAAATACAAACAATATTGCCGGAACCTGTTACATATCCGCAAAACATAAAAAAGATTATATACAACTTCCGCCTTACGAAGACATTCTAAAAGATAAAAAAACCTTTATACAAATGTTTAACGCCTTCTACGCAAACAACGATCATAAAACCGCAAAAGGACTTTGTCAAAAAATCGGAGACCGTTATCTTATACATAATCCGCCGGCAGACAATCTTACGAGCGAACAATTAGATAAAATCTACGATTTACATTATGAAAACGACCTTCATCCCTTCCATAAACAGAAAGGAGACGCGCCCGCCCTTAATACCATAAAATTTTCCGTAAAAACCCACAGAGGCTGTTACGGAGAGTGCGCCTTTTGCGCTATAGCTATTCATGAAGGAAAAACCGTAATATCAAGAAGTGAAGAATCTATAATAAAACAGGTGAAAAAACTAACCCTACATCCCGATTTTAAAGGATACATATTAGACTCCGGAGGTCCTACCGCAAATATGTACGGTTTTGAGTGCAAAAAAAAAATTACAAACGGAGCATGTAAAGATAAAAAATGCTTATATCCTAAAATATGCTCCTCTTTAAATCCGAGTCATCAAAAACAGATAAACCTTCTTAAAAAACTTGAAAAAATCAAAGAAATAAAAAAAATATTTATAGCGTCCGGCATAAGACACGATCTTATACTCTCCGATAAAAAATACGGGGAAAAATATCTTAAACAAATCATAAAAAATCATATATCCGGTCAAATGAAAATAGCGCCCGAACATATCGAAGATAAAATCCTCGCTCTAATCGGCAAGCCGGATAAACAATGCCTGATAGACTTTGTAAACCTATTTTATAAATATACAAAACAGGCGCAAAAAAAATTATATCTAACCTACTACTTTATGGCGGCTCTTCCCTCCTCTACGGAAAACGACATGAAAAAACTTAAAACCTTTATATCATCCAAACTTAAAACCAACCCGGAACAAATCCAAATATTTACCCCTACCCCCTCAACCTATGCGACGCTATCCTATTATACCGAAGTCAATCCCTTTACAAAAAATAAAATTTATGTTGAAAAAAATATTAAAAAAAAGGAAAAACAGAAAAGCGTCATAATATCAAAACGGAGAATAAAAAAATGAAAAAATATAAACGCCTATTTATTATAATTATACTATTTGCCCTATCCACATCATTTACGGCGTCTGCCGCAAATAAAGCCGGAAACGCATCCCTTTTTAAACCCCTTATCGCGGATCCGCGACAGCCTCATTTTTCGGCTTCTTATCAACGATATATAAATGACGACGAGTTAAAAAATATCGGTTCTACAAGTTTCGGAGAAACATTTACTTCCCGTCCGTGGAACGCTTTAAACGGTAAAATGAGCGCTGGCATACAAGCGGCTGTTTTTGCATTCTTTAATCTTGACGCCGAATCTATGGATCTAATAAATGCGGATTATTGGGTAGGCATTCCGCTTCAATACAAAAAAGACGACTTTTCCGCAATGTTCAGAATATTTCATCAAAGTTCCCATCTCGGAGACGAATACCTTCTTTACAATAATATAGATAGAGTCAATTTAAGCTACGAAAGCATAGACCTAAAAATATCTTACGATATAAATAAAGTTTTAAGAGGCTACATGGGCGCAGGCTACATTTTTCATAAAGAGCCGGAAGATTTAAAACCTGTTTCCGCCCAATTCGGAGCCGAATATAAATGCGATAAAACCTTTTTCAACGATCATTTAAGACCAATAGCCGGCATCGATACAAAAACATGGGAAGAAAACGACTGGGGATTAGACATATCCGTTAGATTCGGAATCCAATTTGAAAACCTAATAAGCAAAAAACGAAAAATGCAAATAATGTTTGAATATTTTCACGGAAACTCTCCGCATGGGCAGTTTTATAATAGAAAAATAAAATATACAGGCATAGGAACCCATTTTTACTTTTAAACTCTATCTCTATCTTTAAATAGACTTCTTTCTCTTTTTGTTCCGTATGGCTCGAAATAATCGGCGGCAGTTTTGTATAAAAATAAAAAAGTTGACTACTTATATAATATTAATCTCTAATCACGAAGGGGAAATTGTAGGCGTAGGTTCGCTCTACTGCTGGTGATCCCCATCTTTATTCTATATAAACTATGTTTTTCTGTGCCAGTTATATATAAAAATTTTATCAAATTTTCTTAAAAGGACTGAATAAGCGTTTTTGATTATAATCTATTGATCTTTTAAAAAAGTTTCATCTTTAATGCCTGCGGCTATTTTATTCTGAATTTCATACATTAAATCTATAACAAGCTTTTTATACTTTTTATAAACCTTATGAGTAACTTTTTCATAAGAAGAAATATCGCCCCCATGAGCGACTGAGTTTCTATACCTTAAAAAATCATACATACAATCTTTTAAGTTCGGGTTTGGATGGTTATAATCTTTCCAATGCGTTTTAAATGGTTTCAAACAAAATGCTTTTAATATTTTATTCAAAACTTCAAAATTTACATTATTTTTCAAATCGATTTTAGAAGATACGGGATGATATTTATTTGAAAAAAAATCTTTTAATTTTAAGTAAAAACTGATTTTTCCGTTGTCTTTTTGAGGATATAATTTTAACTGCTTAAAAGTATTTTCCATATGAAAAATTACAATGCTATCTCCAAATTTTTGAAATTCGATCTTTTTTTTGTTCAATTCGTCAAGATATAATCTAAAAGCGTTTTGAATAAAACCCTCCCAAATAGAATATATCATTGCTATTGATTGAATTGAAAAAATCTCAAAATGCTTGCGAGATAGATTGTATCGTTTTGTAAATACGACCCGTTCTATTTCGAAAAGAGCGCTTTGCCTCTCCTCAATTATTTTTAAAAGTTCATTTTCAAAATCAGACATAACTATCTATTGCTCGCCAAATATTTTGTTAGCCCTTCTTAACCTAGCCCGTATTCTGGTTTTACTATTAGAAGCCACGCCGGAAACCCTTTTAAATTCTTCGTCATTTTTTAATTTATTTATTTTTGTTTTTAATAATTCAATTTGATCATCATAGCGTTCTATATTTTGCGCTAACCCTATTATGATTCCTTCAAAGTAAGCAGGCACAAACTGATTTTTATGGTTTCTAAAAACCTTTGCGTCGTCTATGCGTTCAATCATCTTCAAAACTTTATTAAACATTTCTCTATAATATTTGGGGTCAAATTTACTCTTTTCTACGGCGTTTTTCTGCATAAAATCATTTAAAAATGCCTCCGTATTTTTATTAATTTTTTCTACATTACCTAAATAAGCAATAAATCTTAATACTAATTCTTGGTCATAAAGTTCCTGTTTTTTTTGTTTACTCAAATTAGTAAGCTTTTGAAATGCGTCATTGTTACTTATTTCTATAATCAACTCATTTATAGTAGAATTTATCCCCCTATAAACAGCGTTTCGTATCTCTTGAGCGGTCGCTTTTGAGCCGCCGGAATTTAATCTTTTAAAAAGCTCATATTTCATTACATGACTACTTTCTCCCCGCAATATTTCCACCCTGCAAACAGCTCTTTTTAAATTCATTTTATATTTACTGGGAAGGGTCTCAATATCAAAGCCTTCTAAACCGGGAATTAAACCGCCTTCTTCCAAAGTCCATTTATTATTTATACTAATCTCTTCTCCATTATCCATCTCTTCTTCATTATCTCTTTGGAAAACCGACTGTGAAACATTAGTATCTAACTCCCCAAAAAAGCTTATAAAGGTTGAAACTCTTTGCAAGCCGTCAACCAATTCCCAAATTCCATCTTCATCCTCTGCCACAAAAATCGGAGGAATGGGAATTGATAGCAATATTGATTCTATAAGCGCCGTTTTTTGTTGTTGATTCCATCTAAAAAAGCGTTGATATTCCGGTCTAATAATTAATTCCTTATTTTTATACAGACTAATCAATTCGCCAAAGGAAAGATCCATTCTATCTGCGGAAAGCCTGCCTCTTCCGTTTGAAATTTGCTCTTCTAATTCTTTTATTTTTTTTTCGTCCATTTTAACCGCTCCTTTTAACCTGCTAATATTCTATAAAAAATTTTTGTTCTTTTTAGTCTGTATTAGCAATATATTATTGTCTATTCTCTTACACATAACAAGTCATTTAATTTCTCGCAATAGTGATTTATTATAATCTATGAAGCATATTTTATTTTTCAAAATTTACTTGCCAATGAAATAAAAAAACTGCCGTCAAATATCTACCCGCATTATTAAACTTCATTCGCCTATTTCACGAAATAATACCTTTGTGTCTTTATACCTTTTATCCCTTAACTTTAATATTGAAAAAATAACCGCAACCGATTATTAAATTGATAACTACATTATAAAAAGGATTATAAGCAACAAAAACCAACTAAAGTTTAGCGGATAACAATTTCTATTTGCTTTGCGGATAACATAACGATTAATTATAATCAATTTCGGCGGATAACAAAGCAGTTTGTTTGTTGGCAAGGCGGATAATAATTTTTAACCGGAGGAATACTTATAGTATTTCGAGGATTAAAAATTGTTATACAACGCAGTCAACGGGCAAATTGCGAAGTTATACGCCGAAATTTAACCGCAGGAATACTTATAACATTTCGAGGATTAAAAATTGTTATACAACGCAGTCAACCGGCAAATTGCGAAGTTATACGCCGAAATTTAAAGGAGAATAATGAAACTTACAGACACACTACCATTAGAAACATTTATCGAGCTTGAAAAAGATATATATAATCGCTCCAAACTTTCCGCTTCCGTTTTTAATACGGACGGCATAAGAATTACCGATTATTTACAATGGAGCAATAAAATATGCCCCGTAATAAAAGCTACGGATAAAGGACAAAGCTTTATATGCGCCGTAGCTCATATGAATCTTGCAAACATAGCAAAAAAGAGAAAAGATTTTGTAATCGAAGAATGCGACGCCGGACTTGTAAAACTTATAGTTCCCATATTTGTTAAAGATGAGTTTATAGGTTCCGTAGGAGCATGCGGGCTGCTTTTGGAAGACGGAGAGGTTGATACTTTTGCGATTAATATGATAACCGAAATAGAGAAAAAAAAAGCCGAAGAGCTTTCTGCCGGAATAGCTTCGATTTCAAAAAAAGACTTGGAAGAGCTTGCTAAATATATAAAAGCAAGGCTCAAAGCTATTATTAAATAAATAGGAAGAGAGTTTCCATCGGTTATAATTAATAACAAAAAAAAATGAAAGGGAAAAAATTATGAGAACGATTATTATAGCTATTATGATTATTGCAACTCTATTTATCAGCGCGTCAGTATCGTTTGCCGAAGAAGAAAACGCTAACGTATATCATGTTGTTTTGATAGATATAAAGGACGGAGTTTCTGCGGAGCAAATTCAAGAAATGGCGATTGTAGGCAAAACGCTTCTTGGAAAGATACCCGGAGTTTTGGAAGTATCAATAAATAAAAAAGCCCGCGAAGATAGAAGCGTTCATATAAAAGATTATGATATAGGCGTATTGGTAAAGTGGAAAAACAACAAAACAGGCGATATATACGCGCCTCATGTTTTGCATCAAACATTTCTAAAACTTTATAAAAATACCTTTAAAAGCATAAGGGTTATAGATTTTTACGGAAATGAAACCGGAAAATAATATAAATATGTCCCTTGCATAACAAAATTATTTGTTATGCAAGGGGATTTCTTAAAACTTTTCCGCCGCTTTTTCCAACAACCTTCTAACCTGTTTATTAAACCAGCAATCAAGAAATATCTCGTTTTTTAGCTTATAATTTTTTTCATACTTATAACAAATCTCTTCAATACGATTCTCTTTTATCGCCAAAAATGCAGGCTTATACAATTTTGCAACCTTTGCAATCTTTTCTATAACCGCATCTTCCAATTCTTGAAGAGAATAAATTTCATCTATAAGCCCTATCTTGTTCGCTTCGCCAAAAGATATAAATTCTCCCGTATAAATCATTTCTTTAGCCTCTCTATCTCCTACAACCTGCCTTAAAATCATATCTGGCAAATAAGGAACTGGCAGCCCAAGTTTTACCTCGTTTAATCCTATCTTTTTATCGTTGCAATCTGCAAACCTATAATCGCAGGCAAGAGCGAGGATATTTCCTCCGGCTATCGCATGACCCGATAAAACGCAAGCGGCAGGCATTGAAATTTTAAAAATATCAAAAGTAACATGATGAAATTTATATAAGAAATCTGTCATTTCGGCTCTTGAAAGCTTTAACAGACTCGGCAAATCCAGACCTATACAGAAAAATTTTTCTCCGCCTGCAAGAAGCATTGCATCAGCTTCATTCTTTAGGGCTGCGACAGCCGCTGATAGATTCTCTGCAAGTTCGTATGAAATCGGGTTAATCACTCCGTTATTTAATCTTAATATAGCAATATTTCCGCTCGCCTCCGTTATAACCGTTGACATAACATCCTCCTTTCATAAATCGAAATTCATCATTCTTTTTATAACCTATCATAAATTTTATTTATCTTTACCTTGTTTTAAAATTTTCGCATAACGCAGAAAATAAGGTTTCGCCCATTGTAAGAGAACTTCCCTCTATTGCATTGGAATTATATGTCCAATCAATGCGCAGCTTTTCTTAAAGCGCCGCCATGCGCTCTTTTTGCAAAAGTTTTTTATTATTGATTTGGATTTTCAAACTGTCCGCCGTCTCTAATAATCTTTTTATATCCGACGGAATCTTTTTTAAATCGTAATAGTTATATTGCATAATTTACAAATTCCCTTTTGTTTCTTGGCTATCGGGCATAACTTTAAACAAAATAATCATACCCGGAATAGCGGCGACAGCGCATAAAATAAAAAAAGTTTCCCAGCCGAAAAACTCGGCGAAAATTCCGGTAGGAGCGGATAAAACGACTCTTGGTATTCCCATAAGGCTCGTTAACAAAGCATATTGAGTAGCGGTAAATTTTCTATTTGTAATGCTTGCCATAAAAGCCGCATAAGCCGCGGTCCCCATCCCGCCCGTAAGATTTTCAAAGGCTATTACCGCGGCAAGTAAAAAAGGCAAATTGCCTACCGCGGCAAGAAGCGCAAAACCGGCGGTTGATAAAGCCTGTAAAAATCCGAATATCCATAACGCCCTTCTGATGCTAACCTTAAGCATTATAACGCCGCCTATTAACCCTCCCGCTATGGTAGCCCAGGTTCCGAACATTTTAACTATTGTTCCTATCTGGCTTTTTGTAAAACCTATATCAAGATAAAAATATGTGGTTATGCCGGAAGCCATAGTGTCTCCGATCTTATAAAGAAGTATAAACGCCAGTATAGGCAGCGCCAAATCGCGGGAAAAATAATCTTTTAACGGCTCTATTACCGATTCTTTAAGGGTTTTGGGCATTCCTTGCGCGGCTTTCGGTTCCGGACTTAATAAAGTGGTTATTATACCCGGAATCATACATAATCCCATTATAAAATAAACCTTTTGAAACGTAAAATGATCCGACATTATCAAACCGCCTCCGGATGCAAGCAACATTCCAAGTCTGTATCCGTTTACATATAAAGAGGAGCCTAACCCAAGCTCCTTATCCGATAAATCTTCTCTTCTGTAAGCGTCTGTTACTATATCTTGAGAAGCGCTGAAAAATGCGGTTATAAAAGCGGCGCAAGCGGTAAGCAAAGGAGAAGTTCCCGGATTTGTAAATCCGATCAACATAATAGACGCCGCAAGAAATATCTGAAACAAAAGAAGCCAGCCTCTTCTTCTGCCGAAAAATTTAATTACGTATCTATCCGAAAAAGGAGCCCATAAAAATTTCAAAGTATATGGCAGCCCTATTAAACTTACCATACCTACCATCTTAATATCCACATTTTCCTGCTGCATCCAAGCCTGAAGCAAAGAAAGGGTCAACAATAAAGGAAGTCCGCAGGAAAAGCCCATTACAAAGGCTCTTAACATCTTTTTGGAAAGCATCTGTTTTATCATTTAATTAATAACGCTCCATTATTAAAAATATTTACGCCAAAAAAAGAATAATTATAAAAGGAGACGTTCAAGCTTGTTTACTCCGTTTGTTGCCTATTCATAAGCAACAAAACTTGAATATCTCTTGAACGAATATAATCGGAGAAAACCCATTTAATCAAAAAAAAATAATAAAAGCCATCTCGCTAACAAAGTAGTTTGTTCTTTTGCAAATTGAATTCTTTTTAACTTTAAAAATAAGCAAAACAGAAAGTTAGTCGTATAACAAAGTAGTTTGTTTGTTGGCAAGGCGGATAATAATTTTTAACCGCAGGAATACTTATAGTATTTCGAGG
>JAOZTP010000163.1 GCA_029939135.1 Desulfobacterales bacterium | reverse complement strand
GCAACATGTTTGCCGAATATAAAAACGCATATTAATAATATAATAGATAATCCGTATATTACATAAGACAATTTATCAAATAATTTGTAATTAAAAAAAGATATTATTATAGCTATAGTAAGTCCGCTTGAATACCATATTAACTGTTTTGTATATATGCTTCTGCCGAATGAAAAATCCTCCGCTCTCACAACGCCGTATAGGGTTACCCCCCCTATAAAGCATAATGTAAGAACTATGATTAAAAGTCCCCAATCAAAAGAATATAAGAGTCTTCTGTCAAACATATCTATTTATTAAAAATCATTCTTAAACCGATAATTATATCCAAGCCGTCTATACATGCTTGAAGCCTTATTATAGTGAACCGAAAAAATCGGACATAAGACTATGCTTAAGAAAAAAATAAGTAAAGAATAAAATAATATTTTTACAAATTTTAAACTTTTTTATTTCGATTTCTTTTAAAATGACATGCGATTAATGAAAAAAATTAAAACGCCGTTATTTTATCTTCTCAAATCCAACTTGGTCTTTTTACTCAAGTATTCTTTTATCATCTCTTTTGCAAGCGGAGCCGCAGCCCGAGAGCCGTGTTCCCCATGCTCTATAAATACGGAAATTGCAATTTCCGGATTATCAGACGGCGCATACGCCGCAAACCATGCATGAGGTCTTAAGTGATATTTTTTAATCTTATCTGCATCCTCCTCTTTGCTGCTTGCCACTTGCGAAGTTCCTGTTTTGCCGCTAATGGCTATTTTCGAAGAAAATATCAATCTGGCAGTTCCGCGTCCGGAATTTACCACTTTAAAGAGTCCATTTTTAATGATCTCTAACGTTCTATCAGAAATGGGCAGCCTACCTGTTTTCTCGGGGACGTTATATTTTATAACGGTTCCGTCTGCGGTAAAAACTTTTTTTACTATTATGGGTTTGCATTTTATGCCTCCGTTTGCAATCGAGGCAATCAAAACCGCAACCTGAATTGGAGTTGCAAGGTTGTAGCTTTGCCCTATGGAAACGGAAAGGGTTTCTCCGCTCTGCCAATTCCTGCCTATTTTACGTTTTTTCCAAGCGGAAGTGGGAACTAATCCAGAATTCTCGTTGTCTAATTCTATACCTGTAGGTATCCCAAGCCCGAAAGCTTTGGCATATTTGGCAAGTTTGTCAACTCCGAGTCTTTGCCCTACTTCATAAAAGAATACGTCGCAAGATTCGGCAATTGCGTCTTCTACGTTTATATAGCCGTGTCCTTTTTTTTTCCAGCACCTATATGTCCTGTTACCGTATTTTAGTTTGCCGGAACATCTAAATTTTGTTTTAGGATTGATTATTCCTTCTTCCAAAGCGGCCGCCGCAGTTATTATTTTATATACGGATCCAGGCGGGTATTCTCCTTGTATTGCTTTATTTAGCATCGGCTTTAATTTGTTTTGTATTAAAGAGCGCCATTTATTATGGGACATGCTTTTTACAAAATCATTCTGATTGAATGCAGGGCTGCTTGCAATAGCGAGTATTTCGCCGGTATTAGGGTCTATCGCAACTATTGCTCCAGCTTTATCTTTTAATAATTCTTCGGCTTTTAGCTGTAAGGGCAGGTCTATCGTTAAATATAGGCTGGATCCCAACTTGGCGTCAACCGTATTTAATACTTTTATCATTTGCCCTTTAGCATTTACTTCTATTTGCCTGCCTCCTCGTTTGCCTCTTAAAAAATTTTCGTATTTTTTTTCCACTCCGAATTTGCCTATAAAATCGCCAGGTCTAAAATCGGAATATTTTTTATCTTTAAGTTTTGCCCCGCCTATTTCTCCGAGATAACCTATAAAATGAGCCGCGCAGTCTTCATATATATAATCTCTTTTTAAACTGACGCTTAAAACCACGCCGGGAAGGTTAAATTTGTTCACCTCAATTGCGGCAAGCATATCTCTGTCTATATCGGTTTTTAAGACAATAGGTTTATAAGAGGCGATTCCTTTTTTTTTTCTTATTTTTTCTATTAAAGGATCCGCTGGAATATTAATGTATCGGGCAAGGTTTTCTAATGTCCGATTTAATGGAGCGGCGTCTTTGGGGATTATGCTTATGTCAAAGGAGGGTCTGTTATCAACCAGAAGTTTTCCGTTGCTATCATAAATAAGCCCTCTGAATGGAGGTATTTGCCGCAATCTTATACGGTTGTTTCTGGATAGCTCTTCAAATTTTTCGCCTTTTATAACCTGAAGATAAAAAAGTCTTATAATGAGCGCGGAAAATGCCGCCAATATTAATATTAAGGCTTTTCCGACTCTTTTTTTATGCCATCCTATATCCGAATTTTTTATATTAAGGTTCACCTAACCATTTTCCTATGTTTAAATTTCGCAGCTCAACTTTCTCCTTTGCAAATTTTCTGCATTACGCTAAAATTTTAACCTTCGAATGCCGAATATTAATTTTTTTGCCTTAAACTCAAGCAAAACGCTTGCGAAACAAAAAAATACAAATATTCATCGGGCATTCTGTCTTATATTCGAATTTAAATCGGCAAAACGTTTAAAAATCAGTTTTATTAAAAATATCAATAAAGGAGATAAAAAAAGTCCTATTGCTATCTGTTTTAAAAGCGCGGCAATCATTTCGTTCAAGAATAAGCTTGTCCGCATAAAATATACGGAAATGTTTTGTATGGCTATACATGCTGATGTAGCCGCCCACATAATAATAAGGCTTTCTTTTTGTAGATATAAAGAGATTGTTTGGGTAATTATGACTGTCCATACATATGACAACAAATATATGCCGAAGGGTCCGCCAGATAGGTTGTCCGTTGCAATCCCTAACATAACCGCTATTATATATCCGTCTTTTTTCTTCCCAAAAAGAAAAGCGGCAATGATTAGCGAGATGTTGGGATCAAAAAGATATTGGAATAAACTAAAAGAGGGCAAATATACTGTTCGCAATACCATTAATAAGAGTCCTATTGCAAAGCTTAATATTATAATCATCGTAATAACCCGTTTCTTTGACCGGCATAATTTTGAAAATTTCTTATATCAATGCCGGCAGTATCTATTATTAATACCTCTTCAAGCTTTTCAAAATCAACGTAACAGGAAACCGACACGTTCTGAAAAACTTGGGAATCATTTTTGGTTACATTCAATACGGCTCCTATCATTAATCCTTTCGGGAATATGCCGTCCATACCGGAAGATATAACAATATCTTTTATTCGCACATCATTTTTCCTAAGAACATATTCCAAAGCGCACTCTTCGTCAAAGCCTTTTCCTTTCAATATTCCTCTTGCCCTTGTCCGCTGGATTATAGCGTCAACAGCGCTGTTTTGTTCGGTTATAAGCAGAACTCTGGAATTATGAGCAAATATGTCCGTAATTTGCCCTACTGCTCCTTCCGGAGCTATAACAGGCATTCCTTTTTTAACGCCGTCTTTTTTGCCTTTATCTATTAAAACCGTTTTAAACCAATGAGTTGAATCTTTTCCTATCACTCTTGCGGCAATTAATTTGTTATACGTGTTTTCTTTTTTGAAATTTAAAAGTTTTAAAAGCCGAGCATAACTGGCTTTTAATTCGTAATATTTGTTATTAAGAGAATCGAATTGGTCTGTTTTTTTTTTAAGCTCTTTATTTTCTCGGGCTACGGAAAGCAGGGAGAAGT
>JAOZTP010000052.1:4841-13148 GCA_029939135.1 Desulfobacterales bacterium | reverse complement strand
CTAACAAAATACAAAGTTACGCAATAAAAATTTAATATTGCTTGGTTTTAAGCATAACCAACGTGCAAGCCTCCACAGGCTCTATTCCCGCATCCTTTAAGCTTTTATACGCTTTCGGGTTTTCCGCTCCTGGATTAAATATCGCCCGCTTCGGCTTTATCTTTAATATCTCCTCTATAACCGGCTCCTGTCTTTTTGCTCCCAAATAAATTGTTACGGTATCTATTTTATCCGGTATTTCGGATAAAGAAGGATACGCTTTTTTCCCGAGTATCTCTTTATGAACCATTGCTACAGGTATAGGATTATGTCCTTCCTCCTCAAGCGCTTTAATCGCCTTATAAGAGTATCTTTCCTCTTTTGGGCTTGCGCCTATAACCGCGGCGTTTTCTGCTTTCATTTTTGTCTCCTTATATTTTTTAACAGGCGGATTAAAACTTTTCAATCCGCCTGTTTTTTCTTTATTCTTTTAAGGGAAGTTTTTTAAAGCGTCCTCCGTGTATTATAGGATCGCCTTCGTATCCAAGAGATTTAAAGTTAATGTAATCGGTTTTATCTTTTAATTCGCTTACGTCTCTTCCTGCCGATTCCATATGTTCAAAATCTATTCCTTTGTTCGCTATTTTTTGAAAATCTATTCCCTCTTTATTTTGATGACATCTATTGCAGGTTTTTTCATCTTTTAAGCTTTGATGGCAATCAACGCAGGATAGCGCTGAACCTGCCGGCATAACTTCATGTGTTACTCTCCAATACATCTGAGTTTGAATCCATTTGTATTTTCCGCTGTAGTCTAATTCCGCTGCTTTCATACCTTCGTCAAATGCTTTATCCCAATCGAAATTTTTCCAATAAGCTGTTTTATCCTGTTTGTTTTTCGGAAAAAGATGCGGTATTAAAAAGTATTTGTTTTTGGCGTCTACCGCTTGAACCCCTTTCATTATTTTAAATGGAGTGATTTTGGAATTAATATCTTTTATAGAGCCTACGGGGGAGGTAATATTTATTATTTCTCTGTCAATATCAACTTTATCCCCTATTAATATTCTATTCATATAACCGTTAGACCAAGTATAAGCGGGCTTTGCCGATTCTTTCCATTTAAATTCTCCCTTTTTCGGATTATAATCCTCCTGCCCGTATTTATCTTTTTTAGGCTTTCGTTTTTTATCCCCCGCTTTGGACCAATCCCACAATGTTTTTGTGGGTTTGCATTTTGCATAAAGCGGAGAATGGCAGGTATTACAATCTATTGTTTTACAATGTTTGTTTAGGTGATCATCGATTAATCCGCCGGAATAATGCGGGGTTTTGGAGTGGCAGTCTGTACACTCGGTCGCCCCTTCCGCTACCGGAACCGAAGAACTTCTGCCTTTTATTTTATGATTTTTTGTTATGTGACATTCGGTACAGGTAAAATCGTAGCCTCCCATATGTATATCGCAGTTTCTTGAAGGATGTAATAGATTTCCGGAAAGATCGGCATGTTTTATTGCATCTCCTCCGCCTCCGCTAAAATGGCATGCGCCACAGTTTGCTCTGCTTGTGTGCCCTACGTTTTCGGCTATTGTTTTAAGGTTTATATCTTTTGCGGGCATCCCTGCGCCTGTAGGAACTTTTTTGTATTTGCCGGTAGTGTCATGACATACCAAACAATCTATTTTTGTTTTATCAGTAAAATCAAAAGAATTATCTTCCCATCCATAGCCTGCATGACAACTTGTGCAACGAGCCTCGTTGCTTATGGGGCTAATTCAGTAATTGTTAAGCGCGGTTGTAGCTTTGCCGTGTTGAATATCTTTTCTGTGTTTTACCGTATAGATAGAAGGTCCTTTCCATAGCCAATGAGATGTTTTTATAAAATCTTCAGCCTCTTTTTGATGGCATTTAAGACATTCGACAGTTACCTCGGACGGCTTTGGGTTTTCCTGAAGTTTTACAAGTTGCTTATGATCGGGAACGTTTTTAAGATGGCATCCTGTGCAGGATATAGGTCCGTTTTGTTCTTTTTGATGGCATTCGATACATTGTTTATGAAACGCGGCTTTTAACCCTATACGTTCCGGGTTTTCCGGCTTAAAAGATTCCTGATGACATGCGGAGCATCTTGTAGTTTCCGACATATCCGCATTTTCGGGACGATAATGATGACATTCGGAACAGTCGTTAATTAAAGCGGCATGTCTTTTATGAGCAAATCTTACAGGTTGATAATGATCTTCATTTTTTTTGATTATAGGGCTATCCAACAAAAAATATGTATCGTTTATATCTGTTACGGATATTTCTTTTTCCATAATAGATATATTACGAAGTATTTTACACTCCTGTTTATATTCGCTTATAAACGGAACGATCTCTTCGGCTCTTATTTCCGCTTTTTTCTGCTCGTTAATCTGCGGAGTCTCTGCAAAGCATGTTGAAGATAACAGGAACATTGTTAAAAAAAAGATGATTTTTTTTATCATAATGTCTCCTTTTTTGAGTTATTTAATATCGGCAAGTATGTTATCGCTATTCTGTATATAAACATTAATGTTGCTATTAGTCCGGCAGTAACAAGAATTTCCGGTATAGAAGGAAAGTATCCGCTTTTGGTTACGGGAGGAGTATAAGCGGTTATAAACACGTTTATTCTGTTTATAATAACTCCGAATACTATTAAGGAGGAGGCTATAAATATGTTTTGTCTTGATTCTCTTACCTTTTTAAAAAGAAGCATTACCCACGGTATTATAACTCCGAGAAGCATCTCCGCTATAAATGAGTTTGTCTGATATGTTCCGTCTGCAAGGTGTTTGTATGCGCCTCTTACAAAGATGTCTCCGAGTTTTAAGCTTAAGTATAATCCAAGTATAAATACTGTAATTTTTGTTAAAGGGGCTAATATTTCCATTTCGGAATCAAGCTTAAAGGATGACGTCGCAATGGTTGTTTCAAATACTACCATTGGATAACCTACCGCAAATGCAGAGATTAAAAACAGAAGCGGAAGAATTGGGGTATGCCATAAAGGATGTATTTTAGTGGGGGCTATTAGCATAAGCGAGCCGAGACTGGATTGATGCATGCAGGATAAAACAACTCCCGCTATTATAAATATCCAGATTGTTTTATCAAGTATTGCGTCCGCTATTTTTAGGAAAGCATTTAACGGTTTGTTTAAAAGGGAAAAAAAACTGGGTAGTTTTACTTTTCCCTTGTACTGTTCGGCTATAATAGGAATAAATTCTATATAAAGAACGTTAAGATATATCATTACGCACATAGCAACTTCAAAAAGAACCGAATTTGTATTCCAATTCAACAGGGGTTTCCATATTGCCCATGAACGTCCTATATCTATTAAAAGCCCTATAACTACAAAGGTATATCCCAAAAGAGCGGTTAAAAGAGCGGAACGGGTAATAGGCTCGTAATGATGTTTCCCGAATATATGAGCTAACGCCGCAGTAGTAAAACCCCCTGCGGCAAGAGCTACCCCTGTTGCAACGTCTATTCCTACCCAAATGCCCCATGGTCTTGCATTGGTAAGGTTTGTAACATAACCTATTCCTTGCGTAAATCGGGCTATTATAACTATCGCTCCGGCAGCCATAAATGCAAGCATTACCATTACCCCGGGCGTCATTATTTTTCTTTTTAAAGGACTCGCTTTATGTTCCATTAAGCGCCTCCTTTTTTATCTTTGTTTTTATTTGTTTTATACATTATTCCTCCGAGTATCCCGAAAAGAACCATCGGAGACCATAAATAACTGAAAAGAGAATGCTGTATTGTTTCCGAAAGTTTCGGCATCGGTTGATCAGGTAAAGCGGGAAAATCTAGTTTGGTAAAATCAATGGGAGATATATAAAGCCAAGATGTTCCTCCCGCTTCCTGCTCTCCGTAAATATGATTTATATATTTGCCCGGATCTTCTTTTATTCTTTTTTTTGCAAGATCAAGTATTATGTCTCTTTTTCCGAATGTAATAGCCTCTTTGGGACATATTGAAGCGCATGCCGGAACGCCTCCTTTTTTTGCAATTTTTTCGTAGCAGAATATGCATTTTCTTATTCTCGGAGTAATAGGATCATAATACTCGTAAGCCGGTATTTCAAACGGACATGCAGCCATACAATACCTGCATCCTATACATTTGGATACGTCATATTTAACCGCTCCGGAGTTTTGTTTGGTAAGCGCTCCTGCTATACATGCGGAAACGCATGCAGGATCATTGCAATGCATACATTGAACTTTTACATATAACGGAATAGGCTTATCAAAGCTATCTAATTCGCCCGTAAAATATCTGTTTACCACTGTAAAGGCTTTTTCGTCCGGTCTTCTTTTTTTATCAAAAACTTCGCAGTCGCAAGATCTGGCTATCGGCGGCGGAAGTTTATTTGCTTCGCTACATGCTTGTTCGCATTTACGACAGCCTATACATCTTGTTAAATCTACAAGGCATCCGTAAGGATCCGTAGGCGCCTTCGATTCCCAAGAAACGCCGCTTGAAGCGACTAATGCCGTAGAAGCGCCTGCAGCTCCTATTGCTTTTAAAAATTTACGTCTTGTTAATCCCATTTTTTCCCTTTTAAATCTGTTTGGTTACTATTATTTTTTTTGTTGTGGATACCGCCGGAAATGTCCATAAACTTTTGGTTGTTTCTAAAAACCCTTCCTTCGTAATTGTATTCTCTTTTTTATTTCTTTTTAAAAAATCAATATATATTCGTGAATATCTCTTAACGCAGGGTTCGCAGCAGATATCTGGCTTCCCCAAGCTGTATGTAATAACTGCGGCGTTTTCTGTTTTGATTCTTTTCTTCTTGCAGTCTTTACTTTTTCAAATAGGTTGTTTTTTACTTAAAGAGGATATTTAACAAATTCAAGCTATCATTTGGTATTTATTACAAATACGCTGTTTTTACAAAATCATATTTATCAATCTTCTTAATAATTTGATTTAACTGAAACTCATTTTGATTGAATGTTACTTTAATTAACCGCCATTAGCGCAAACTAAAATTAAATTTTGGGGATGATGGACAAACTTTGGGCGTAAATGATGAATCTATCTTGAAATAAGTTCAATTTTTAAATTTGCTATTTTTTTATTATTCGATATATCAAAAAAATTATATATTTCAACAATATTATTTATAAATTTTTTTTCGGAATAAGTTTGTAACTGAATTTGTCTTTACCAATTACTTGAAAAAAATTATTTTCTGATTATTTTGCGACAAGAATTTAGAAAAAACTTTGGATATTTCTTTTATCCAATGCCTCATCTTCGGAATTGGCTTCAATTTCATAACTAACATACGTTGAAAAATATCTATGCATTAAAAATTTCATATTATTCCCCGATAATCTTAAAAACTACTCCGTATATTATCTCTCCATAAGCTTTAATAAATTCTCCGCCGCAAATTCTAACGAAGGATCTATTTCAAGGGTTGTATGATAATATTTTATAGCTTTATTCTTATCTTTCAATTCCCTGTAACATGATCCTATGTTAGCGTAATTTATAGCCGTAGAAGGATCTATCTCTATTGCTTTTTTAAAATAATCTATTGCGGTTTCATATCTTTTAAGCTTAAAACAACAGGCGCCCATTAAATTATATATGTCCGTTCTTTTATTATCTTGAGCCTCCCCTTTTTTTAAAGCTTCCAAAGCCTGCTCATATTTCCCCAACTCTTTTAAGCATACCCCTATATATAAATATATGCTTACAATATCTTGTTGCGCTGGGTTTAACTCAAGCGCTTTTTCAAAGTAATCGCAGGCTGCTTGATGTTCTCCCAAAGCAAGATAGGAGGAGCCTATATAAAATTTAATATAATATTTTCCGGCAAGCCTTAAGTCTATGTTTTTAAGTATTTTTACGGCGATTTGCGGACGAGTATTTTCTATTATATGTTTTGCGCAAAACATGCCTATGCCGGAATTTTTTGCCCGTTCTCGAAAAAGAGTTCCGGGTATTAAGGTATAAAAAGCCGGAATCTTTAATAAAGGATGTTCGATATTAACCGTAATTGCGTTAAAGCCTTTTTTATTAATAGCGGCGATTAAATTTTCAATTTCGGTTTTCATGTTATTATCCGAAATATCAGGCAAATCTTTTATGCTTTTTGTTTCGCTTGCGTCTATTATATAATCTATCTCCTTTAAATCGGAAGGTTTAGGCAGTCCGCTTGCAAGATATCTTGATCCGGTATTAAAATCTCCTCCGAGCTGGGCTATTTCGGTTAAAGCGCGGCTTAAAGCCTTTTCAGGAGAAGGAGCCGTTCCGGCAGTCCATACTATTTCGCTTTTTTTCGGAAAGGTTAAAGGATCCCAAGCCGCAATTGCTATCGTAGGTATCTCCATATCGAGAGTAAAATCGGATATATGCAATTTTACTCCTGCTTTCTTATATTTCTCAAGCATTTCAGAAACTTTTTTATCGGTTGTATCCTTCGGATCTACGGAGGCAACCTTTATTTTATTTAAGCTTACGCCTGCGGAAGTATGACGCTCTACTATTTCGCTTATCCCTTGAATTAAAGCCTCTTCAACGCAGTTTCCTGCGGATGCGCCGTTAAATTCATTTATTGAAAAAAACCAGTCAAACGGTATTAATATCTCCTCTTTTGTCGTAAGATTGTATGCTTTTGTCCATTTAAACGGCAAGTTTTCAAATATCTCTTTTGATATTTCAATACCGGCTCGGTCGTCTCCTACGGAATCGGCAATCATCTCAAAGCTTATTTTCGGCTCTGTTATATCCTTATACTTTTTAAATATAAAATTACTTTTATTCTTTTTAAAATCAAAAAGACTGTATCTTTCCACAAGCTCCATTATAGCGCTTGTTTCCGCTTGTTCCGGAGTCGCCCCTTTTCCCATCTGTTTTTTTGTTTTTGCAATAGCTACGGCATCTTTTCCGCACACGCTTAAAAATACCGGTATCCCTAACCTACCGTTATCTATCCGTTCTGTATAAGATAATATATCATAATCTATATTCTTAAGTTTCTCTTTTAACAACGCTATTGTTTCTTTCGGCGGAATCAGTTTATCCTGATCCTTGGTATATCCCTTATATGCGTCTTTTAATTCTATTTTTGATCTCATTTATATTATCTTTCTTTAAAATATTTTAATATCGGAACAAAAGCCTTTTTATTTGTTTTTTGCAATTATTACGATTACGGATATATTAAAATTTTTTTTATTGCAATTCTATTTTTATCAATCCAAACCCAGATCCGCTTTGCGCCGATTACATTTAATTGCTTTTTTAAACCCTTGCCAATCCCAAAAAATAAAGATAAACCAAACCGAAAAGCATGCAAACCATACAAAATAAAAAAATCTCGCTGGCATATTCCCCCTGCCCTAACGACACATTTATATTCTATCCGCTTATACGCAATCTAATAAATACCGGCGATTATAAATTTTACGAAGTTTTAAAAGATGTTGAAACCCTAAATAAAGAAGCTTTTAAAAACATTCATAACATTACAAAGCTTTCCTTTGCGGCGTTAGGCTGTTTGCAGAACAAGTATGCCCTTTTAAAAAGCGGCGCCGCATTAGGGCGGGGATGCGGACCTCTTATAGTTGCGCGTAAAGACTTTAATACGGATAATATAAAAAAAGATAAAATTGCGGTTCCCGGCGTCTTTACTACGGCGCATCTTCTTTTATCCTTATATTTAAATAAATCTCCGAACGTCGAGGCTCTTTCTTTCGAGCAAATAATGCCTGCGGTAGCTTCCGGCAAATTCAATTGCGGCGTTATAATTCATGAAGGCAGATTTACATACAAAAAATACGGTTTAAAAGCTCTTGTAGATTTGGGAACATGGTGGGAAGATAAAACAAACCTGCCCATTCCTCTCGGCGGAATAGCGGTTCAAAGAAAATTAGGAAAAAAGCATGCAAAAAAGTTTGAAAAAATAATAAAAAAAAGCGTTGAATACGGTTTAGCAAACAACCAAACGGCTGTTAATTACATAAAAAAGCATGCTCGCGAAATAGATGACAATGTTATAAAAAACCATATTGATCTTTATGTTAATGATTTTACTTTAGACATAGGCGATCAAGGAGAAAAAGCGATAAACATGCTCTTTGAAACCGCAAGATCAAAAGGAATTATGCCAAAAAGCGATTTGCCGCTTTTTGTTACGTAGAGGAAGATAGGAGGATAGGATCGTAGATTTGGTTTCGCTTTGCTCAACCTAACAATCTTTCAAATTCTTATCCGCCGCCGTAAAGATATAAACCAAAATTTAATAATAATAATAAATTTTGACGGAT
>JAOZTP010000052.1:0-4741 GCA_029939135.1 Desulfobacterales bacterium | reverse complement strand
AATAATAATAATAAATTTTGACGGATGATAACATCACCACCAATAATACTCGGAGCGCACTTTTCAATATCTAAAGGACTTGATAAAGCCGTTTATCAAGCGGATAAATACGGCTGCAACGCCCTTCAACTCTTTACAAAAAGTTCGCAATCTTGGAAAGAAAAAGAGGTTTCCGATAAAGAAATTCAAGCCTTTGAAACGGCAAAAAATAAAACAGGCATTACTCAAATAGCCTCTCATACCTCTTATCTTATTAATCCCGCTACAAACGATAAAAAAAAACAAAGCAAAGCTTGCAAAGCGCTGTTAAATGAGATGATCAGGTCTTCTATGCTTAATATACCCTATGTTGTTTTACATCCGGGCGCTCATACGGGAATCGGAGTTGAAAAAGGAATTGAAAACATTGTTGAAACAATAAAAAAAACATTTGACGGCTCTAATAAAATAACTGCAAAACTTCTTCTTGAAACAACAGCCGGACAAGGAACCGGAATCGGACATACCTTTGAGCAGATAGCCGACCTTTTGAACAAAATAAATAATCCGCATCTTATCGGAGTATGTTTGGATACTTGTCATATATTTGCCGCAGGATACGATATAAGAACCAAAGAAGCTTATAATAAAACAATGAATGATTTCGATTCCATAATAGGTTTGGATAAGCTTAATTTAATCCATTTAAACGATTCCAAAAAAGATTTAGGATCAAGGGTTGATCGCCATCAACATATAGGCGAAGGCTTTATAGGAACAGAAGCTTTTAAATCTATTATAAATGATAAAAGACTTGCAAACGTTTCTAAAATTCTGGAAACCCCCAAAGAAAAAAAGGGAATTGATATGGATGCCGTAAATATTAAACGAATAATAAATTTAATTGAATAGTTTTTATTTTTTGCTCCCCCTTCCCTGTTATCTCGCCGGATATTATTCTTACTTCTCATTTTGCGTATCTCATTCTTGCCTGTCATTTCGAACCAAAGGGAGAAATCCCTTAATTATTTTTGTATAAATAGATTATGCAGGTTGGGTTGAGAGATTAGTAAATGAAAAATAACCTATAAAACAATTATAAAAAACGGCAACAAAGTTTTAAACAGTTGATATATCGCCATAAATATATGTTTTAAAGCTACAGTTAATAGTTGCGATAGGGCAACTGGTAATCTCGATTGGACAATTGGTAATTGCGATTGGATAGTTGGTAATCTCGATAGAGTAATGCCGTATTGCAGAATAAAAACTTATAAATCGATTAAAGCGACAATTAAAAGGGAGTAAATCAGGTATGGGCTACGGATATAACCCATTATAAAACTTCCAAGAGGCAGAGTATATCTTATAGCGGTATTAGATATATATAGTAGAAAGATTTTATTTTGGAAAATATCAAATACTATGGATACTCAATTTTGTATTAGCGTATTAAATAAGGCGATAAAAAAATAAGGACTTCCCAAAATATTTAATACGAATCAAGGGGGTCAATTTACAAGTAAAATTTTTACCGAAATATTTAAAAAGCATAAAGCATGCGTTCCAAAGGCAGAGCATTAGATAATATTTATATAGAAAGAGTATGGCGGACTGTAAAGTATGAAAATATTTATTTAAATAATTACTAAACGTTAAAAGAATTAAGGGACGGGTTATCCGATTATTTTGAATTTTATAAAAAAAAATTCATCAGTCGTTGAATTATATTAGACCCGAAAATATATTATGGCATAAAATTTTTAAAAAAGCTGCTTGACGAGCATACAACAAACAATCCAATTGCACTGTCTTGACTTTTGAGCGCAATATAAACAACTTGATACCTATTCCCTTTTTTGTTATGAGTTGTTGCCTTAATTAATTTAATATTTATAACGGAGGTTATATAACAAAATGTCCAAATCAGGATTAATAGAACAAAGAAATATAAGATTATCTAAAATAGAAGAATTAAGAAAACTCGGCATAAATCCATATCCCGCAAAATCGAATCGCGCCGATTATTCTAACGCCATAGTAAACGACTACGAATCTTATAAAGGTAAAAAGGTTGTCGCCGCGGGACGTCTTATGTCTTTAAGAAAACACGGCTCGGTTACCTTTGCCGATATTCAGGATCAAACAGGAAAAATTCAGCTTGCAATAGGAAAAAAAATATTAAAACCTTTTGACGCCGCAATCTCAAACTTAGGATATTCGGAATTAAAATTTTTGGACGTAGGAGATTTTATAGAAACCTCCGGCGAAGTTTCCAAAACAAAAACAGGCGAAATTTCAATACTGTCGGAAAGAATAACATTATTAACAAAGTCTTTAAGACCTTTGCCGGATAAATGGGGCAAGCTTAAAGATAGAGAACTTATATTAAGAAAAAGATACCTTGACGCCACATTGAATCCGGAAAATAAAAAAGAGTTTGAAAATATTGCCAAAATTCTATTCGGCATAAGAAGCTTTTTAAAGGAGAAAGGTTTTTTGGAGTTTTTAACTCCGGTATTACAGCCTCAATACGGAGGCGGCACAGCAAAGCCTTTTATTACTCATTTAAACTCTTTAAACAGAGATTTTTATCTTTCGATATCTCACGAACTTTATTTAAAAAGACTTATCACCGCAGGTTTCGATAAGGTTTTTACTATAGGAAGATATTTTAGAAACGAAGGGATCGATAAATCGCATCATCCCGAGTTTTCGATGATAGAAACAATGACCGCTTACGAAAACTACGAATATAACATGGATTTAATCGAGGATATGTTTCGATATATAGCCGAACAGGTTTACGGAAAAACCGAATTTAAGGTTAAAGGACATACGATAGATTTTAAACAACCTTGGAAAAGAATATCTATGACCGATGCGGTAACCGAAGTTACCGGTATTAATTTCGATGATTGCAAATCGGTAGAAGAGGCTAATAATCATCTTAAAGCTTTGAAAATAGAGGAGACTTGCGAAACAATAGGGCTTGCTTTGGCAAAAGCTTTTGAAGAAAAAGCGGAAGAAACATTAATCTCCCCTACCCTTGTATTCGGACATCCTATAGACATATCCCCTTTGGCAAAACCTATGGATAGCTCCCCGAATAAAGCGGAACGATTCGAGATATTTATAGCCGGTATGGAATGCGGAGATAACTGGTCCGAACAAAACGATCCGGTAGAATTGCTTGCAACATGGAAAGCAAATTATAAGCCTGAAGATAGAGAAGTAGGCGAATTCCATCCGCTTGATTACGATTTTATAGAGGTTATGGAATACGGAATGCCTCCCACAACCGGAATTGGACCCGGATTAGAGCGTATGGCTATGATATTCAACGAACGGGAGAATATTGACGACGTAATATTCTTTCCTATTATGAAATCGCATCTATCAAAGGCAAATAAAAAAATATTCGGCGCGCAAGAAGATAAAGCGGACAAAAGTTTAGACATTCTTATAACCTTTGACGAGTTTCAAGAATTTGTATCAAACTGCTTAAAAGACTCGGCTCAAGATATTATTATAAAACCGTATATGCGGTTTTGGGAAAGCAAAAATATCTTTAAAGCGTCCGGCTCCGCAGAGATAATCGGATTATTTAAAAATCGTTCTGTTAAACTTTCCGGTTATTCCTCAAAAGCGGAGAAACCTTTTGATAAGGCGGAAGAAGTTTTAAAATTTAAGGACTATATTCAAAATTTAATTGTCTCATTTTTGCAAAAAAACTTTAATAAAACGGAAATAAATCTTTCGGAAACCTTTTTGCCTTAAAAGAAAGGAAGATAGCAAGAAAGGAAGATAGGAAGATAGAAAAGAAGGAAAACAGGATAGAAAAAAGAGGATTTTCTCCTCCTTTCTTCCTTCCTTAAAACCATTATGAACAAACCTCAAGTAATTAGTAGAACGGCTCTTGTAGCGATATCATTATATGTGGCGGCTCAGATGCTCTCCGATATAGCAAGCCTTAAAATCGGCGTAGTATGCGGGCTTGCGGTTGACATGGGAACATTTATTTATCCTATTACATTTACTTTAAGAGATGTTGTTCATAAAGCAATCGGCAAAAAAAACGCTCAAATGCTTATACTTGTCGCCGGAGGAATAAATCTTTTTATGGCGGCATATCTTGCGTTTGCCGCAAGCGTTAAAAGCGATTTGTCTTGGGGATTGGGAGCGGAGTTTGCGGCGGTTTTATCTCCTGTTTGGCGCATAGTTATAGCCTCGATAATAGCCGAAGTGGTAAGCGAACTTGCAGACACTCAAATGTATCATTGGTTTGTTACAAAGGTTACGGATAAGTTTCAATGGCTTCGCGTTCTTGTAAGCAATAGCGTAAGTATTCCTATTGATAACGCAATTTTTACTTTGGGAGCCTTTGCCTTTGTTTTGGATTGGAGCGTTGTTTGGCAGATTTTTATAATGAATTTTATAATAAAATACATTATAACCTTATTGAGCCTTCCTATGATATACTTAACGCCTGGCAAGTAAGTTTGACGGATAACTTCGCAGTTTGCTTGTTTGCGGCGTTGAAAATATTTTCTAATCCTCGAAATAGTTAATCTATTCCTGCGGTTAAAAAATATTTTCGCCTTGCAAACAAACAAACTGCTTTGTTATCCGTCAAACTTTATCATATCTATTCTTGCAGTTATAAGAAAACGCAACCCAACATCAAAACCAAAATAATTCTCTCCGTTTAAATTTTAATTTATAACTTTGTAGTTTGTATAATTATAGCGGCGGATAACAA
>JAOZTP010000051.1 GCA_029939135.1 Desulfobacterales bacterium | reverse complement strand
TTGCCATACGCGAAGGCGGCAGAACAGTAGGCGCTGGAGTCGTAAGCAAAATAATCGCGTAAGCGGCAAGTTGTTAAGGAGCCAATAAGTGAGAATAATAATAACTCTTGTTTGCGGCGAGTGTAAAAGAAAAAATTATACTACCACAAAAAACAAACAGACCACGCCAGACAAACTGGAATTTAGCAAATATTGCAGGTTTTGTAGAAAACATACGCTTCATAAAGAAAGCAAATAAAATAATAGGCCAGTAGCTCTAACGGTAGAGCACCGGACTCCAAATCCGGGTGCTGGGGGTTCAAATCCCTCCTGGCCTGCCACAATTTTTATATCGGGGTAAACCGTTAATGGGACGTTTATTAAGGAAAAAAACTACAGATACGAAAAAAAAAGAGAAGGCAAAAAAGGCTACTAAACAGGAAGCCGTCGGTAAAAAAGAGGATAAAAAGCCTTCCTTTGTAGCGAAAAAAATAGCTGCAGGTAAAAACAAGTTTTCTCAAAAAGAGGGAAGAGATACTATTTTTCAAAAAGTGCTTCTATTTTTAATCGAAGCTAAAGCAGAACTTAAAAAAGTGGTTTGGCCTACAAAAAAACAGACGGGAGGATCAACTTTGGTAGTGGTTATCCTCGTAACGATTATAGGCTTATTTTTGGGACTAACCGATTCTATTCTTTCTTTTTTTGTTCGTATAATTCTTCGTTAAGGAGCGCATAAGTGGCTAAAAGATGGTACATAGTGCATGTTTATTCCGGCTTTGAAGAAAAAGTTAAAAAAGCTTTGGAGGAAAAAATAGATACCTGTCCGAACTCTGAAAAATTCGGCGAAGTATTAATTCCTACCGAACAGATAGTAGAACTTGTAAAAGGAAAAAGAAAAACATCGTCTAGAAAATTTTATCCGGGTTATCTCCTTATAAAAATGGAACTTGACGATGAAACTTGGCATCTTGTTAAAACAACCGCCAAAATAACAGGATTTTTAGGCGGCGAAAAACCGGCGCCTGTTCCTAATGTTGAAGCGAAGCGGATTATAGAACGTATGGAATTCGGTTCCAAAAAGCCGCAGCCAAAGTTTCTTTACGATATAGGCGACGAAGTAAAAATAACAGACGGTCCGTTTACCGGTTTTAACGGAGTTGTGGAAGAAGTTGATCCTGAACATGGAAAGTTAAAAGTATTAGTTACTATATTCGGGCGTTCTACTCCCGTAGGGCTTGAATTTGTTCAGGTTTCCAAAAAATAACATGGAGAGAAATATAAAATGGCAAAGAAAGTAATAGGACAAATAAAATTGCAGGTGCCGGCAGGCAAAGCTAATCCTTCCCCTCCCATAGGACCGGCTTTAGGTCAGCATGGCGTCAATATCATGGATTTTTGCAAAGCTTTTAATGCCAGAACTGAAAAAGATGAGGGTATGATAACGCCGGTTGTTATTACGGTGTATCAGGACAGATCATTTGCTTTTGTTACAAAAACCCCGCCTGCATCGGTTTTGCTTAAAAAAGCGGCTAAAATCGCAAAAGGGGCCTCCGATCCTAAACGGGACACGGTAGGAGAGGTTAGTAAAAACCATGTGGAAGATATAGCCAAGACAAAAATGGTTGATTTAAATGCTCATGATTTGGATGCGGCTTGTAAAATAGTGGCAGGAACTGCAAGAAGCATGGGAATTAAAGTTGTATAATAATTGTAATACAATTTTAAGTTATAGTTATTTTAAGGAATTTTTTATAAAAAAGGAGCAGGGTTGTCAATATGCCAAAGCATGGTAAAAAATATCGTAATACCATACGGAATATAGATGCGAGTAAAAAATATGATCTATCCGATGCGGTAAAGCTCATGATAGAATCAACTTATGTCGGATTCGACGAAACTGTAGATATTGCCGTACGCTTGGGGGTAGATCCAAGGCATGCGAATCAAATGGTAAGAGGCACGGTTGTTCTTCCGAACGGCCTCGGTAAAAAGGTTACGGTTCTTGTATTTGCAAAAGGCGAAAAAGAAACAGAGGCAAAAGAAGCAGGCGCCGAATATGTAGGTAATGACGACCTTATTCGAAAAATCAAGGAAGGCTGGCTTCAATTTGATAAAGCGGTGGCGACTCCTGATATTATGGGCTCGGTTGGAAAAATTGGCAAAATATTAGGTCCTCGCGGGCTTATGCCGAATGCAAAAACAGGCACAGTTACTTTTGACATTGCAAAAGCGGTAAAAGAGCTTAAATCTGGCAAAATAGATTTTAGAGTCGAAAAAGCAGGTATAATTCATGCGCCTATGGGCAAGGCGTCTTTCGGTTATGAAAAAACAATGCAAAACGTATCCGCTTTTATTGACAAAATAATACGGCTAAAACCTGATTCAAGCAAAGGAGTATACTTGCAAAACATCTCCTTATCCACTACAATGGGTCCTGGATTAGCAGTTGACGTTAATAACATTAAAAATAGTATTTCAGCATAACTTTTCGTATTAAAAGTTTGTCAAAGATCGCAGGTTCACATTCGTGTTTAATCGGTAAAAATTCCGGCCTCGTTAGACAAGAAATGGGAATGTGGCTTCCTCCGATTTTTGCAAATAAAAAGGGAGAGATTGTACCTTATGTATCTATCAGAGAAAAAAACGGTTGTAAGAGGTTTAAAAGATTCTCTTAAAGAGGCTAAAATCATCATTCTAACCGATTATAAAGGGCTTAACGTAGAAGCTTTAAACAGCTTGAGAAGTCAATTGCGACAGGCAAACGCGAGGTATCTTGTAGTTAAGAACACACTATTAAAAAGAGCCTCCGAAGACAGCGATCTTGCTATTATAAGCGAGCATTTTAAAGGGGCTACGGGAATTGCTTTTTGTTCGGAAGATCTTGTGACGCCTGCAAAAATCCTTTGCGAATTTGCAAAAGAAAACAGTAAGCTTGAAATAAAAATAGGAGTTATGGAAGGAGGAATTATAGATTTTGCGTCAATCAAAGCCTTGTCAAATCTTCCATCCAAAGAAGTCCTTTTGGCTCAGGTGCTTTCTGCTATGAACGCTGTTCCTACATCATTTGTAAGAGTTATGAGCGGACTTGTATCAAGCTTTGTAAACGTATTAAACGCAATCAAAAAAGAAAAAGATTAATCTATAAAAAAGCATACATTTAATTTATATTGGAGGAAAAAATGGCAGATATTACAAAAAATGACGTTATTGAATTTATATCTAACATGTCGGTTTTGAATCTTTCAAATCTTGTCAAAGAATTGGAAGAAAAATTCGGAGTTTCAGCGGCGGCTCCTATTGCTATGATGGCGTCAGGCGCGGATGGAGACGGCGGAGCTGCGGTAGAAGAAAAAAATGAATTCGACGTTGTTCTACTTAGCGTGGGGGATAAAAAAATAGCCGTTATTAAAGAGGTAAGAGCTATTACTGGACTCGGATTAAAAGAAGCTAAAGGGCTTGTTGACGGAGCGCCCAAACCTGTAAAACAAGGCGTAGTAAAAGAGGATGCCGAAAAGTTTAAAGAACAGCTTGAAGCTGCAGGCGCACAGGTGGAGTTAAAATAAAAATAGCTGAATAAAATTTAAATCAATCTTTTATAAAACATATAATATGTCAATAGGATAAGGGTTGTAAGCCATTACAACCCTTATCTGCGTTTTTTGTTTTAAACATAATGGAATGGGAGATATTATGTCGCGAAACCCTTTATTTCAAAAGCGGATAAGAAAGAATTTCGGCAGGATACGCAGCGTAGCCGATATACCGGATTTAATCGGTATGCAAAGACGATCTTACGACCGTTTTCTACAAAGAGACGTTCTTCCTGAAGAGCGTGAAAATATAGGGTTGCAGTCTGTTTTTCTTTCAGTATTTCCAATAAAAGATTTCGTAGGCAGCGCATCTTTGGAGTTTGTTTCTTATCGTTTTGGAAAAGTTCAGCATACGGTTGAAGAATGCCTTCAGCGAGGTTTAAATTACGAAATACCAATTCGTATAACCGTAAGATTAGTGGTCTATGACGTTGATAAAGAATTAGGTTCTTCAAGTATAAGAGATATTAAAGAGCAGGAAATATATTTCGGCACAATTCCGGAAATGACTCCAAACGGAACATTTATAATAAACGGCACGGAAAGAGTAGTGGTAAGCCAGCTTCACAGATCTCCGGGAGTATTTTTTGATCATGACAAAGGGAAAACTCATTCCAGCGGAAAAATAATCTATACCTGCCGAATGATACCTGTCCGAGGCTCATGGATAGATATGGAAGTGGATACCAAAGGGGTAGTCTATATAAAAATAGACAGACGAAGAAAATTTCCGGCAACCATACTTTTTAAAGCTCTCGGCTATACCGTAGAGGACATATTAAAATATTTTTATCAAACCGAAAAAATAACCATTTCCGAAAACAATTATTTCAGACAGGCGAATAAAAACGTCCTTATAGGTCAGCGTTCCGCGGCTGATATAGAAAATCCTGCAAACGGAGAAACAATAGTAAAAAAAGGGCGCATATTTACTCGCAGAGTCATTAGAATGCTTCAAGAGGCGGAAATAACCGAAATTCCCATAAGCGAGGAGGATCTCTTTGAAAAATTTTTTGCCTATGCCATGGTCAATCAGGATACAGGCGAAGCAATAGCCCAAGCGAATGCTCAAGTTACGCAGGATATCCTCGACGCATTTAAAAATGCCGGAATAAATCAGTTTGAAGTAATTTTAATAGACGGAAATATAACCGGCGATTCAATCAGAAAAACTCTTGAGTTAGACAAAGCGGATAACCGTACGGACGCTCTTCTTGATATATACAGAAGACTTCGCCCTGGAAATCCTGTAACGCCCGAAGTCGCTCTTGATTTTGTTGACAACCTCTTTTTTAAATTTGTTTATTACGATCTTTCAAGAGTCGGACGAATGAAGATAAACCAGCGCTTCAATTTTGATACTCCCGTATCAATAACAACTTTAAGAAAAGAAGACATACTTATTACCGCCAAACAATTAGTAAAATTAAGAGATACCCAAGGAGCGGTTGACGATATTGATCATCTCGGAAACAGAAGAGTGCGAGCGGTAGGGGAACTTCTTGCCAATCAATATAGAATTGGGCTTGTTAGGATGGAAAGAGCAATTAAAGAAAGAATGAGCATGCAAGAAGTTGATGCAATGATGCCTCAAGATCTGGTTAATTCAAAACCGGTTACAGCGGTAGTAAAAGAATTCTTTGCCACAAGCCAGTTGTCTCAGTTTATGGACCAAACCAATCCTTTATCCGAAACAACTCATAAACGGCGATTAAGCGCGCTTGGTCCAGGCGGGCTTACGAGAGAAAGAGCCGGTTTTGAAGTAAGGGACGTTCATCCCTCCCATTACGGTAGAATTTGCCCCATTGAAACTCCTGAAGGCCCAAATATAGGACTCATCGTTTCATTAAGCACATACGCTAGAGTAAACGATTTCGGCTTTATAGAAACTCCATACTGTCTAATTAAAGACATGAAAGCCTTAAAAGAGGTTGAATACCTAACCGCTTTTGAAGAAAAAGAGCTTCCGATAGCGCAGGCAAACGCCAAATTAGACGAAACAGGAAGATATGCTGAAAAAACAGTTACTTCAAGAGTCGAGGGCGATCTTAAAATCGTAAAACGGGAAGAAATAAAATTAATGGATGTTTCGCCAAACCAGCTTGTAAGCGTATCCGCGGCTTTAATCCCTTTTTTGGAAAACGATGACGCAAACAGAGCGCTGATGGGGTCAAACATGCAGCGTCAAGCGGTGCCACTGTTAAAATGTCATGCCCCGCTTGTAGGAACAGGCATGGAAAGCATAGTATCAAAGGATGCCGGCACCTCGATAGTGGCAAAAAAAGATGGAATGATAGATTATGCCGATTCCTCCTCAATAGTCGTAAAGCATAATTACGATATAAATTCGGAAGATAAAGATGTTACGGTTTATAACCTGTCCAAATTTCACAGAACCAACCAAAATACATGCTTTAACCAGAGGCCCATACTGCAAAAAGGGGATATCGTTAAAGTAGGCGATATAGTAGCGGACGGTTTGGCTACAGAGAATGGAGAGCTTGCTTTAGGGCAAAACATTACCGTAGCATTCATGTCATGGG
The DNA here is from genome assembly GCA_029939135.1 of Desulfobacterales bacterium. Lineage (GTDB taxonomy): Bacteria > Desulfobacterota > Desulfobacteria > Desulfobacterales > JAFDMD01 > JAFDMD01. The sequence goes on along the minus strand of JAOZTP010000051.1, from coordinate 7,113 downwards.
GAGGCTATAATTTTGAAGATTCAATACTTGTAAGCGAAAACGTAGTAAAAGAAGGAACCTTTACCTCCGTTCATATAGAAGAATTTGAAATTATAGCAAGGGATACAAAAATAGGCAAAGAAGAGATTACAAGAGATATTCCCAACGTAGGCGAAGAGGCGTTAAAAGATCTTGACGACAGCGGAATAGTCAGAATAGGAGCCGAAGTGATCCAAGGTGATATACTCGTAGGTAAAATAACCCCCAAAGGAGAAACCAGACTTTCGCCAGAAGAAAAATTATTAAGAGCTATATTCGGCGAAAAAGCTGGAGACGTTAAAGACACATCTTTAAGAATACCGCCAGGAGTTGAAGGAACCGTAATTGACGTAAAAGTTTTTTCAAGAAAAGGAATCGAAAAAGATCAGAGAAACAAAGAGATTGAAGATTATGAAAAATCCATGATTGAAAAAAATAAAAACAGAGAATTGAAAGTTATAGAGCAGGTTGCCAAAGAACGCGTTGCCGAAATTGTAACCTCTAAAATAGCGGCTTCTACCATAAAATCGGGCAAAAATGTCATCATATCAAAAGGAAATAAAATCACCCCAAAAATTTTATTCCAAATCCCTTTAAAAAAAATAAACGAATATATAATAGAAGAGAGTAAAGAATCCAAACAGCTTCGAAATATATTAGAAAAATATAAAAAGCAGGTAGAGGCGATTAAAGCGGGATTTGAAACAAAAATAAAAAAATATGAAGAAGGACATGACCTGTTACCTGGAATAATAAAAATGATAAAAGTTCATGTCGCTATGAAAAGAAAACTCTCCGTGGGCGATAAAATGGCGGGGCGACATGGAAACAAAGGGGTCGTATCTCGAATACTGCCGCAAGAAGATATGCCCTATTTTGAAGACGGACGTCTCGTAGATATGATTTTAAACCCACTTGGAGTTCCGTCTCGAATGAATGTCGGACAGATACTTGAAATCCATCTCGGGCAGGCGGCGAGAGGGATAGGCGAACTCATTGCAAGGCTTGCGGAAGAACAAAAGGTTTCCGAATTAAGAGAAAAAATGAGAAAGATATTTTCAAATCAGGATCAAGCGGAAGCAATTGAGGCTCTTAACGACAAACAGATACAAAAATACGCCTCGTTATATAAGTCAGGCGTTCCTATGGCTACGCCGGTTTTTGACGGAGCGACGGAAGAGGAAATCAAAAACCTTTTACATGAAGCTGGATTTTCCGGGTCTGGGCAGTCAAGATTATATGACGGCAGAACAGGCGAACCCTTTGATAAAGCGGTAACCGTAGGCATAATGTATATGTTGAAACTGCATCATCTTGTAGATGATAAAATACATGCCAGATCAATAGGACCTTATTCGCTTGTTACCCAGCAGCCCCTCGGCGGAAAAGCTCAGTTCGGCGGGCAAAGACTCGGAGAAATGGAAGTTTGGGCTATGGAAGCTTATGGGGCGGCTTATGCGCTTCAGGAATTTCTTACAGTTAAATCCGACGATATGATAGGCAGAACCAGAATGTATGAAAAAATTATAAAAGGTCAAAATCTACTTGAACCAGGTCTCCCCGAATCCTTTAATGTGTTGACAAAAGAGCTTCGCGGACTTGGTTTGGATATAGAACTTTTAAAAGCTTAATCTACCGTTTTTTTATTGAAAAAGGAGATAACCTTTGGAAACAAATATATATGATTTTTTTGCCAAACCCGAAGATCCTAGAGATTACCAGGGCGTTAGAATATCTGTGGCGTCGCCGGAAAAAATCCTTGAATGGTCTCATGGCGAAATAAAAAAACCGGAAACAATAAATTACCGGACATTCAAACCGGAAAGAGACGGTCTTTTTTGCGCAAAAATATTTGGTCCTACCAAAGACTTTGAATGCAACTGCGGTAAATATAAACGCATGAAGCATAGAGGAGTGATATGTGAAAAATGCGGCGTTGAAGTAATACAGTCTAAAGTTCGACGCGATAGAATGGCGCATATCAAACTTGTAGCTCCCTGTTCCCACATATGGTTTTTAAAAAGCCTGCCCAGTAAAATAGGCAATCTTTTAGATATTACCTTGAAAAACATGGAGCGCTTAATCTATTTTGACAGCTTTATAGTTATCGACCCAAAAGAAACGCCGCTTAAAAAATTTCAACTCCTTTCGGACGAACGCTATTTCGAAGCTTTGGAAGAACACGGCGAGGATAGCTTCGAAGCCTCAATAGGAGCCGAAGCCGTTAAGATGCTTTTGGAAGAAATTGATATAGATCAAATCTATGAAAAGCTGAAACAGGATATGAGAGAGACAAGCTCCGAAACAAAAATAAAAAAGCTATCGAAACGTTTAAAGATAGTTGACAGTTTCAGAAAATCAGGCATAGATCCCGCTTGGATGGTAATGGAAAACATACCAGTTATCCCGCCAGACCTTCGTCCGCTTGTTCCGTTAGAAGGAGGACGTTTTGCAACTTCCGATCTGAACGACCTATACAGACGAGTTATAAACAGAAATAACAGATTAGGGAGACTCATAGATTTTAAAGCCCCCGAAATAATAATTCGTAATGAAAAAAGAATGCTTCAAGAGGCTGTAGACGTTCTTTTTGACAACGGAAAACATGGCAGAGTAATAACAGGCACAAATAGACGCCCTTTAAAATCGCTTTCCGACAATTTAAAAGGAAAACAAGGACGTTTTCGTCAAAACCTACTTGGGAAAAGAGTAGATTATTCAGGTAGAACAGTTATTACGGTAGGTCCGCATTTAAGACTCCATCAATGCGGGCTCCCTAAAAAAATGGCTTTAGAGCTTTTTAAGCCGTTTGTTTATTCGTTGCTTGAACAAAAAGGTTTGGTTACTACCGTTAAAAGCGCAAAAAGAATGGTAGAACAGGAACTGCCAGAAGTTTGGGATACACTAGACGAAGTTGTAAGAGAATATCCGGTGCTTTTAAACAGAGCGCCTACATTACATAGACTTGGAATACAGGCTTTTGAACCGATATTAATAGAAGGGAAAGCAATACAGCTTCATCCTCTTGTCTGTACAGCTTTTAACGCCGACTTTGACGGCGATCAAATGGCGGTTCATATTCCAATTTCAATAGAAGCGCAGATAGAAGCAAGATGCTTAATGCTTGCTTCAAACAACATACTATTTCCGGCAAACGGATCGCCAAGCATCATTCCTACGCAAGATATAGTGTTGGGAATATACTACATGACATTAATGATAGACGGCTTGCGAGGCGAGGGGAAAATATTTTTCTCTCCCGACGAGGCGCGTCAGGCTTATGATGCAGACGTTATAGACCTTCATGCCAAAATACATGTTAAAATGGACAATAAAAGAGAAACCACCACTGCTGGCAGATTGCTGCTATGGGAAATAATACCCAAAGACAGCGTTTCTCGAATGCGTTATATACATCTTAAAACAAAAACCGACGCTGAAAAAATACTTGCTAACCTTAACGAGCAGCCGGATTTTTCCAAACTCCTACAAGAACATTCAGAGAAAAAAAATATTACGGTAAAAAAGGATACCGGATTGCTCCGTATAGACGAATTTCAAAGAATTTTTGATTTTTCTTCCGAAGAAGCGGAAAAACTTTATAAACTTAAAGACGGCGAAATAAGTCCTATAATGGAAGCCGAAGACGGATTTCACATCTTCCAGATAATAGAAAAAACTTCAGAGTTCGAGTTTGCCCTTGTTAATAAACTTCAGAATAAAAAGACGCTCGGAGTTTTAGTAGATAACGCTTACAGAAGACTCGGCATAAAAACCACAGTAATACTTGCAGACAGATTAAAAGATATAGGTTATCAATTTTCTACAAAAAGCGGCATATCAATTTCAATAGATGATATGATCATACCCAAAGCAAAAAGACAGATATTAAAAGATGCCGAAAAAGAGGTTGAAGGCATTGATAAGCAATATAATGAGGGACTCATTACGCGGGGCGAAAAATACAATAAAGTAGTAGATATATGGACAAAAGCTACAGATGCCATAGCCAACGAAATGATGAACGACATGAAAAAAGCTCCTTCATCTTTAAAAATCTATAATCAAAAAGTCGATAAAAGCTTAAATTCAATCTACATGATGGCAGATTCCGGCGCAAGAGGCAGCAAAGATCAGATGAGACAGCTTGCAGGAATGCGCGGACTTATGGCTAAACCTTCGGGCGAAATCATAGAAACGCCGATTACTGCAAATTTTCGCGAAGGACTTACGGTTTTACAATATTTCACTTCAACTCACGGAGCCAGAAAAGGGCTTGCGGATACCGCTTTAAAAACTGCAAATTCAGGTTATCTTACAAGACGGCTTGCAGACGTAGCGCAGGATTGCGTTATATTTGAAGATGACTGCGGAACAATGATAGGCATAGAAATAGAATCTCTTTTGGAAGGCGGAGAAATAATACAGACATTAGGCGAACGCATTCTCGGCAGAGTCGTATCCGAAGATATTATTGATCCTTATTCGGATGAAGTTATTGTAAAAGCGGGCGAAGAAATAGACGAAAAGAAACAAAAAATTATTGAAGACGCGGGTATTGCAAGCGTAAAAATAAAATCGGTTCTTACCTGCCAGTCTAAGTCTGGAATCTGCGCCAAATGTTACGGCAGAGACCTTGCGCATGGGCGAAGAGTTGATATAGGACAGGCAATTGGAATATTGGCGGCGCAGTCCATAGGAGAGCCTGGAACACAGCTGACAATGAGAACCTTCCATATAGGAGGCGCCGCAAATCAGAGAGGTGAGCAAGCCGATATAAGAGCTAAAGTTGACGGAATAATCAAATACAACGATCTTAACGTCATAAAAAATGCTACTGGCAAACTTATCATGATGAACAGAAGAGGGGGCGAGATTTCTATAATCGGAAAAAATGGTAGAGAAAGAGAACGATATCCCGTAATATACGGAGGTTACCTTCAGGTTGAAGACGGCGCGAAAGTTGAAATCGGCGATCCGCTTGCCACATGGGATCCGTTTACTACCCCTATAATTACCGAAGTTGCGGGAAGAGTAAAATTCGGAGACATCAAAATAGGGGATACCATGCAGGAAAAAGTGGATCCTGTTACCGGAAAAGCAAGCAGAATGATTATCGAATTCAAAGGAAAAAAAGAGGTAAGACCCCGCATATCAATCAAAGACAGCGAAGGGAAAACAAGTAAACTTGCAGGGGGCGGAAAAGCAAGATATTTGCTTCCGGTAGATGCGGTATTGCTTGTAGAAGAAGATAATCAGGTAAAAGCCGGAGATGTTATTGCCAAACTTCCGAGAGCTACAACTAAAACTACGGATATTACAGGCGGTCTACCAAGAGTCGCCGAGCTTTTCGAAGTGCGCAAACCAAAAGAAAACACAGTATTAAGCGAAATAGACGGTTACGTTGCAATTGCAAAAGGGGTTAGAGGGGGACAGAAAGTTATCATAACTCCCGTTGATTTCGGAGAGCCCAAGGAATATCAGATACCAAGAGGAAGGCACATCAACGTTTATGAAGGCGACTATATAAAAGCGGGAGAAGCGCTTATCGGAGGCTCCGCAAATCCTCAAGATATATTAAACATAAAAGGAGAAATAGCTCTTGCTCGTTATATAGTTGACGAAGTGCAGGAGGTTTATAGACTTCAAGGCGTAAGAATAAACGATAAACATATAGAGGTTATTGTGCGTCAAATGATGAGACGCGTTAAAATAACAGATGCAGGCGACACAGATTTTGTTCAGGAAGAACAGGTTGATAAAAGGATCTTTCAGGAGGCAAATGAAAAAGTGGTTGCCAATGGAGGAAAGCCCGCTATGGCGACGCCTCTTATTCTTGGTATAACCAAAGCTTCTTTAAGCACCGAAAGCTTCGTTTCTGCGGCTTCATTTCAAGAAACTACCAAAGTCTTGACAGAAGCAAGCATTGCGGGTAAGGTTGATAAATTGAGCGGTCTTAAAGAAAATGTAATTATGGGGCGCATAATTCCGGCAGGCACCGGTTTTTTTAAATCTCAAGACATTCAATTAAGTAATAACAAATTCCAGAGCAAAGAAATTGAAGATATAATTTAATATAAAAATGGCTTGACAAACAATCCTTTTTTATATAACGTTAGAGGATTATTTTGATAAGCAAAAATAAAAGAGGAAAAGATGCCGACTATTAATCAGTTAGTTCGTCACGGAAGAAAAAAAATATTAAAGAAAACCAATACGCCAGCATTAAAAGGGGCGCCTCAAAAAAGAGGAGTATGCACCAGAGTATATACTTCTACGCCTAAAAAGCCGAACTCTGCTTTGCGTAAAGTGGCGAGAGTAAGATTGACTACAGGCATGGAAGTAACCGCATACATACCTGGAATAGGACACAATTTACAGGAGCACTCCGTTGTTTTAGTAAGAGGAGGCAGAGTGAAAGATTTGCCAGGCGTAAGATATCATATAGTAAGGGGAACCCTTGATACGCTGGGCGTTGACGATAGGAAACAGGGCAGGTCCAAATACGGCAGTAAAAAGCCGAAATAAATAGAATATAATCAATTAAGGTGTAAAAAAATATGCCGAGAAGACGAGAAGTTCCAAACAGACCAATTGTGTCGGATTCTAAATACAATAATCCGCTTGTTGCCAAATTTACAAATTCTATAATGAAAGACGGCAAAAAAAATGTAGCGGAAACTATTATTTATGATGCGTTTGACATAATTGCGAGCAAAATAAAAGAATCTCCGGTAGCCGTTTTTGAAAAAGCGGTCAACAATGCCGAGCCCTTAATTGAGGTTAAATCGCGTCGCGTGGGCGGTTCTACATATCAAGTTCCCACTGAAATAAGAACTGCAAGAAGAACGGCTCTTGCCATAAGATGGATTATAGGGTTTGCAAAAAAAAGACAGGGTAAAAGCATGGCTGAAAAAATGGCTGCGGAATTTTTAGATGCGTATAATAACAGGGGCGCGACGATTAAGAAAAAAGAGGATACGCATAAAATGGCGGAAGCAAATAAAGCGTTTGCTCATTATCGTTGGTAATAAAAAACCGGAGGATAATTAAAGATGGCAAAGGATAAATTTGAGAGGACAAAGCCTCATGTTA
>JAOZTP010000050.1:10788-13258 GCA_029939135.1 Desulfobacterales bacterium | reverse complement strand
TCAGCATTACTCCGAACCGCTCCGATTGTTTAAGCGTAATAGGAATTGCAAGAGAGATCGGCGCTATTATAGGCAAAAAGGTTAAATATCCGAAAATAGAATTTGAGAATTTTATAGATAAAGAAGGTAAGGAAACCATAGAAGATATAACTTCGGTTGTTATAGAGGATAAAGAACTTTGCCCGCGATATGCCGCCGCCGTTATTAAAGAGGTTAAACCTGCGCCTTCCCCTTTATGGCTTGTAAACGTTTTAAAAGCCGCGGGGTTAAAGCCTATAAACAACATAGTAGATATAACCAATTTTGTTATGTTGGAAACGGGGCAGCCTCTTCATGCTTTTGATTTTAATCTGCTTTTTGAAAACAGAATTATTGTAAAAAGGGCTTCTCAAAATCAGAAATTTACAACTTTAGACAATAAAAAAAGAAGTCTTGAGGATAAAACCCTTATGATTTGCGACGGGGAAAAACCTGTAGCGGTAGCGGGGGTAATGGGCGGATTAAATTCGGAAATTAAGGATAATACAAATAAAATATTATTGGAAAGCGCTTATTTTAACCCTGTTTCCACTCGAAAAACTTCAAAAAAACTTGGCATTAATTCGGATTCGGCTTACCGTTTTGAAAGGGGAGTAGATCCGGAAGGAACAATATTTGCATTAAAAAGAGCCGCCGCTCTTATAGCCGAAATCGCCGGCGGAAAAATTATAAAAGGCATAATTGATAAAAATTTCATTTCGGAACAAATAGCTCCCATTAAAATAACTGATGCTGACGTTTCCAAACTGCTTGGAATTTCTATTGATAAAAATAGGATAACAAAGCTTCTTGAATCTATAGAATTTAAAGTTGAAAATACAAAAACGGGACTTTTGGCGACGCCGCCCTCTTTTAGAGTGGATATAACCCGTTCGGCAGATATTATAGAGGAGATAGCAAGATTAAACGGATATGATAAAATTCCTGTCCGAATTCCGATTTTGCCAGTTCAAATAAATAGTTATCAAAAAAATATTACCTTAAGAAATAATATAAAAACTATTATGAAAGGACTCGGCTTTTCCGAGGTAATCAACTACAGTTTTATAGATACAAACTCATGCGATAAATTGCGGCTTCCTCAAAACGATTATAGAAGAGATCAGATTTTTTTATTAAATCCTTTATCTGCGGAGCAGTCGGTTATGAGAAGCTGCCTTATTCCGTCTCTTCTTGAAACCGCTTCTACAAATATAGCATCCCAAGTTAAGAGATTGAAAATTTTTGAAACCGGAAAAGCCTTTTTAACGGATAAAAATTCGGATATGCCGATAGAAACCGAATTTGCGGCGGGCTTATGGACTGGCGAAAGACGCTCCGGCTTATGGCATAATAAAGAGGAACAGGCAGACTTTTACGATATAAAAGGGGTTGTAGAAACTCTTTGTCAATATATGCATATTGATAAAGTTGATTTTATTCCTCTTTCTTCCGAAGAATCCTTTTTTACAAAAAAAGGAGCCTGCGCAAAGATTATGGCGGATAATAGGCAGATCGGAATTGTAGGAGAGATTGCAGATGAAACAAGGAAGGCTTACGCTATAAAACAGAAACTGTTTGTTTTTGAAATAAACTGCAAACTTTTAACCGAAATGATACCGGATGCCATTGCCATCGGAGATATTTCTAAATTTCCGGCTATAATAAGAGATATAACTCTTATTGTTTCAAAAGATATAAATGCCGCGGATATTTATCAATATATTATTTTCGGCAAAAAACAGGGCGGCTTTATTGAAAAAGCGGAGATTTTCGACGTATATCAAGGGAGTCCGATACCTTCGGATAAAAGGAGCATATCTCTTAGAATAACCTATCAAGCGTCCGATAAAACTCTTACGGATGAACAGATAGCTCCGATTCAACAAAGAATAGTTAAAAAAATTCTTAAAAAGTTTAACGCCAGTTTGCCGGCATAAGATAGGTTGGAATATGAAAACTAATATAAAAATTACCGACAAACTCTATTTTAAAATCGGCGACGTTGCAAAACTCGCTTCCGTAAATTCTTCGGTTATCAGATTTTGGGAAACCGAATTTCCAGGAATTGCTCCTATCAGAACCAAAAGCGGTCAGCGGCTTTATACTAAAAAAAAGGCGGAAAAAATATTGGCTATAAAAGATCTTTTATATAATAAAAGATTTACAATAGCCGGAGCTAAAAAATATCTTAAAAATATAAATTCAAAAAAACTTCCGGAACATTTTGAAACCGTTATAAAACAGATAAAAGCGGAACTGTATAGCATAAAAGAGATGCTGGAATAAAAAAAAGTTTGTCGGTTTTATGGGTTATGCTCAAATTTTAATCCTCTCGAAATACTTAACCTATTCCTGCGGTTAAAATTTTCAGAAGCTTTCAATTTGTATTTAAAAGAAACAAAAAAAGGGGCGTAATATAAAAAATTATGCCCCTTTTTTATCAATATGT
>JAOZTP010000050.1:9090-10688 GCA_029939135.1 Desulfobacterales bacterium | reverse complement strand
GAAACAAAAAAAGGGGCGTAATATAAAAAATTATGCCCCTTTTTTATCAATATGTCAGCGTAAAGGTATTTGTTAATTTAAATGTTAAATTATTAGAAATCAATCTGCCATTTTGCTCCAAAATAGGTAATATCGCCGCCGTCGTATGTGCGATCAGTAAAATCCGGCTTTGAGAATTCAAGAGTCTCGATATCGTTATATTCTATTTTTCCTATTTCAGGAGTTATAACAAAGCCGTCTAAAATTTTTATTTGCGCTTGTAAATAGTAAGAGTGCGCTCCCGAATTTTTTATATATGCCCAATTGTCCGCTTCATTGTCTATGTAACCATAACCTGTTTCAAAACTCAGCATATCATTTATTTTTACTCCCGCTACCAGAGTATATCCGTAAGTTTCCACGTCATATATTCCGATTCCGCCGCCTGGACCTGGAAGTGAATAGCCGTCTGAAAATATAGCCGTCGGAGTGTAGTCATAAGCCGAATAAGCTAAGATTCCCATGTTGCCTATGTTATCGCCCCATCCATATGAGCCGGAGAAGGTAAAAGGATCTAAATTAAGGGTTGCTCCGATTTTGAAGAAGTTAGAGTCTACGTCAAAAGATTTGCCATAGGTATCGGGACGCGCCGAGTCGTCAGACCTGGTGTTATTCTGGTCGGTAATTTCATAATGTTGATAAGCCGCCATACCTTCTATGGTAAGTTTGTCATAAGTGAAAGTATAAGAAGCCGCTATCTGCGGAATAGACTTGTCGAAATCCAGTGGTTCGCCGCCTTGGCCAGTAGGATCGTTTTGTCCGAATGGCGAACCTAATGGCGTAGTATGTGTCTGCTCGTCAAAGTCTGCTGTTACCGGCTCTATAAAATATAATCCGAAATTGCCGAATGAGAGTTTAATCATTTCGCTTCGACCGCCGTAAAATGCTCCATGCTCGCCAAGTCCGTCGTCGCCGTCCCATATCTGGCTGCTGTAACAGGCTATTGCGCTTGAAGGATGCCATGTTTGACCTACAAGTATTTTGCCGAGACCGAAATCATATTCGCCATAATAGTGTCTTAAGTATAAATCTTCGTCCCCTGCTCCGAGTTCGAAAACTCCTGTAAGCTGGTCGGAAAGTTTTATCTTGGCGCCTACTCTACTATGCCCCCATAATCCCCAACTGGTATCACGGTCCGATTTGGACGGCGCATAGGCTGTATCGGTATAATGGGTTCCATTGAGAGACTCTTCGTCTATGCTCATTGTGTTATACCGGATACTCCCGTAAAAATTAAATTCGGACGCCGCAGCGGTTAAAGCAAAAGCGCTTAACAGAGCAGCAGTCGCGAATATAGCCAATATTTTTTTCATTATATTTTTCCTTTATTTTGTTAAGTTGGTTCCCGTATCAAAAATCCAACAAAATCAAATCTGTTTCTACGGGAACAGATTGACAAATTTTTTCCCTTTAACTGACAAACTCAATTATATTTACTATAATATTTTAAAAAATCAATAAAAAAAAGGCGGGATAGGGTATCCCGCCTTTTTTTATCAAATAATAATAATTAATAATTATTATTAAAAGTTAATATGCCATTTTGCGCCGAAGTAGGT
>JAOZTP010000050.1:0-8990 GCA_029939135.1 Desulfobacterales bacterium | reverse complement strand
CCTTTTACGCCGAGTTTAAACACGTAAGAATCTATATCGTAGTTTTTGCCGGAGGTTTCGTTATTCTCTTCATAAGTCTGATACGCTCCTACGGCGTCGAAGGTTATATTTTCATATTTAAAGCTGTATCCGGCGGCAATCTGCGGAAGGGAAGCATCGCAGTTCATATCCGATCCGTCTATTACTCTATCGTCCGCTTTGGAGGGCGTGTTAGGCTCAATAAAAGCCAACTGGAAGTTTCCGAAGGTAAGCTTAATCATCTCGTCTCGTCCGGCATAGAATGCGCCGTAGCTTAATAATCCGCCGTCGTTAAGACCTACCTGATGACTATAAGATCCATAAGGTATTCCTACCGGATGCCATGTTTGACCTATAAGTATTTTGCCGAGACCGAAATCATATTCGCCATAATAGTGTCTTAAGTATAAATCTTCGTCTCCTACTCCGAGTTCGAAAACTCCGCTTATCTCTTCGGAAAGTTTAATTTTAGCTCCTATGCGGCTTGTGGCGAGGGTTCCCCATTTGGTGTCTCGGTCGCTTGTCCCAAATGCCGTAGTTTCGTCTGAAAAATCTTCGCTAAATGTTTGGAAACGAAGGCTTCCGTAAAAGTTGAAATCGGATGCCGCAGCCGTAAACGAAACGGCGCATAGCATAGCCAATGCCGACAATAGAATTAATAATTTTTTCATTCTTTTTCCTCCTGTAATAATAAAAGTTGTTTTTTCATCCTTTTAATCTGCGCTTTTGCAGATTAAATTTTATCTACTATAATATTTTAAAAAATCAATAAAAAAATGGAGTTAATAGAATTTTTTTTGTCATGTAATCTTAATAAAAGCGGCAAGGAGAGATTTTATAATGAAAAATATAAACTGATATAAGGATGATTATCAGAATAATAAAGGGATTTTTTGCTTTATTCAAAAGGGCTGGAAGGAATTTTGTCGCTCGGTATATTATAAAAAAGGCGAGATAAAAAATAGTATCCCGCCTTTTTTTATTTGAAAGATTTTTTTAATTGAATCGGTTTTTAAAAATCTATCTGCCATTTTGCGCCGAAATAGGTCATATCCCCTTCGTCAATTCCGGCTTTGCTTTTGTAATCCACTCTTCCTATTTCCGGTGTTACTACAAATCCGGGAGCGATGGTTATTGCCGCCTGTAGATAGTATGAGCATCCGTCGTCTTCCGCTCCTATATCGTCTATTTTCGCTTTTATATAACCGTAGCCCGTTTCAAATCTTAAATTATCGGTCGCTTTATAGGCTACTACAAAGGTATATCCTATTGTGTCAGTTGTAGTGTCCGTATCGCTTGTATATCCAACCGGTCTTGCGATAGCGCTTGATCCGATCTGAGAGGTATTTTGTCCCCATCCGAAAGTCGCTCCGAGCATGAAAGGTCCGAATTCCCCTTTTAATCCGGTTCTTATTAAATAAGAATTTACATCAAAGCTTGTATTATTGTTATGATTTTCAATTTCATAGCTCTGATACGCGCCGGTAATGTCAAAAGAAAAATTCTCATATTTTAAATCGTAGCTTGCCGCAAACTGAGGAAGCTTTGTATCAGCGTCAAGCTCCTCATCATTCTTGGCGTTTACGTTAGGCTCGATAAAATAGAGCTGAAAACCGCCGAATGTAAACTTGATCATTTCTACAAGCCCGCCGTAAAATACGCCGTATTTTAGCAATCCGCTGTCGTCCAATCCTACGCGATTGCTGAAAGATTCTCCCATAGGGTGTCCTGATTGACCTATAAGAATTTTTCCGGCTCCGAAATTATATTCGCCGAAAAAAAGCCTTAATGTAATATCTTCGTCTCCTACTCCCAATTCAAACATTCCGCTGATTTTATCGGAAAGTTTTATTTTTGCGCCAAGCCTGCTTGTGCCGAGATTTCCCCATTTGGTATCTTGGTCGCTTACCCCAAAGTCCGTAGCCTCTTTTGAAAAATCTTCGCTAAATGTTTGAAAACGAAGGCTTCCGTAAAAGTTGAAATCGGACGCCGAAGCGCCGATCGCAAAAGAACATACCATTGCTATAGCAAATAATAACGCTAATAATTTTTTCATTTTTTTCCTCCATAGTAGTAGTCTGTTGAAATCATTAAAAAATTCCCTATAATATTTTTTTTTAAATTGCAATCCTTAAGTATAAATAGTTTTTTTGATTTTTAAAATTTTGTTTGCGTTGAATCGGCTTTTCACATAGACAGTAACAGGATTTTTTTATTAAGTTTAAATGATGCCCTTTTTATTTCGGCGGGCATTTTTTTGCTTGTCGTTTTAAGGAGCGTAGCGATGAAAAATTTTATGTTTAAAAGATTAGGATTTATACTTTGCATCTCAAATATCAAAATAATGAAAAAGATATAATAGCCTATAGAGTTTTATTAGAAGAGGCGGAGGAGAAGCTTAATTTTTTTAAGAGTCTGTTAAAGGATAAAAAGGAGATTGACGCTTTAAAAAAAATCAGACCGGATTTAAAAAAGGCTTTTATATCAAGCGATTTTATATATAAAAATTTTTTAAAAAATCCGCGCAACTTAAAATGGGCGGAACGGTTTTGCAATCTTGATAATGAAATCGGTTTTCCGGACTATGACAAGTCGCTTTCTTCTATATTGTCGAATAATGAAACCGAAGAAAGCTTTGCAAAAAAAATAAGGATATTTAGAATTCGGGAAGCCGTAAAAATAGGGTTTGCAGATATAATCGGCAGATTTGATCTTTTTGCCACGGTAAAAAGGTTATCTGCGCTTGCGGACTCAATTATAGAAAAAACCCTTGATTTTTTATATGGGCGGTATTGTCTGATATACGGGCATCCGCAATCCGAAAGCGATGAAAGACAGTTTCCGATAATATTGGGCATGGGCAAACTCGGAGGGAAAGAGCTTAATTTTTCTTCCGATATAGACCTTGTTTTTGCATACGCGGAAGAGGGGCAAACAAACGGAGAGGAAAAATCAATAACAAACAAAGCCTTTTTTACAAAACTTTTTGCAAAGTTAATAGATATAATTGATAATATTACGGACGACGGCTTTGCTTTTAGAGTGGATATGCGCCTTAGACCTTACGGAGAAAATGGACCTATAGTTATGAGTTCTGACGCTATGGAGGATTATTATCAAACGCAGGGCAGGGAGTGGGAGCGATACGCTTTTATAAAGGCAAGAGTTTGCGCTGGCGATAAAAATGCGGGGATAAGGCTTCTTAAAACTTTGCATCCTTTTATATATAAAAAATATCTTGATTACGGAACAATCGAATCTTTGCGGGGGATGAAGGATAAGATAGATTCTGAAGCGGCAAAAAAAGGATTTAAAAATAATATAAAGCTTGGAAAAGGAGGAATTCGGGAGATAGAATTTTTCGGGCAGATTTTTCAGCTTATAAGAGGCGGAATAGATACTGATCTACAAAAAAGAGAGATATGCGCTATACTTACATTATTGGAACAGAAAAAATATATTACAAAAGAGGTTTCGGATTCTCTTATTTGCGCTTATATTTTTTTGCGCAATACGGAGCATAGATTGCAAGAGTTTGCAGATGCCGGAACCCATACTATTCCATCGGAAACCAAACAAATTCTCCGTCTTGCCTATTCCCTTGATTTTTCGGGCGCATCAGATTTTTTGTCCGTTTTAAATGAGCATAGAAAAAATGTTGGCTTCTATTTTTCAGCCCTTCTTTTTCCGGAAAAAAAGGATGCGAAAAAAACTGATAATCTTATGGAAAAGGAATTGAAATATCTTTGGGAGAATTTAGAAGACGGGCAAGAATCGCTTAATATTTTAAAAAAAATCGGATATAAAAAATCGGATAAGATATATCAACTTCTTAAAGGGTTAAATAAGGATATTCTTTCGGAAGCGGTAAGCGTAAAGGGAAAAGCAAGGCTTATAAAGCTTATCCCCGAGCTTTTGATAGAGGCTGTGAATTTGGCGGAACCGGAAATAACCTTAAAACGAATTTTTGCCCTTATAAAAACAATTATAAAAAGAACCTGCTATCTGTCCTTGTTTTTGGAAAATCATAGCGCTTTAAAACAGCTTATAAAACTTGCGAACGGCAGCTCTTGGATTATAAGCTTATTAACAAAACATCCGCTGCTTTTAGACGAGCTTATAGATCATAGAACCCTTTATGCGCCGCCCCAAAAAGCCGATCTTAAAAAGGAGCTTGATTTTCGTATAAGCCGCTTTGCGCCGGACGATATTGAAAGCCAGATGGATGAGGCAAGAATATTTAAACGGGTTAATATGTTAAGAATAGCCGCAGCGGAGGTTACGAATATAATTTCCGTAAAGGAGGCGAGTTATAAGCTTTGCGGCATAGCGGACGCCATATTAGAAAAAGTATTGGATATTCTTTGGAAACAGCTTGTCTCAAGATACGGCGCGCCGAACTGCGCAATAGATCAAGAAATATGCGATAAAGGATTTGTCGCAATAGCTTACGGAAAATTGGGCGGCGAAGAGATCAGCTACGGCTCCGATCTTGATATTGTATTTTTACATTCCGGAAAAAAAGGGCGAACAGCCGGAGATGATGCCATAGATAATGCGGCTTTTTTTTCCAGATTCGGGCAAAGAACTCTTCATTTTTTATCTTCGCGCACAAGCGCGGGGATTTTATATAAAACGGATATGCGGCTTCGTCCTTCCGGCGCTTCAGGACTTTTGGTAAGCCATATAGATTCCTTTAAAGAGTATCAGAAAAACCAAGCATGGACATGGGAGCACCAATCGTTAGTTCGCGCAAGACCCGTTGCAGGAAACCGGCTTCTTTTTGAACGATTTAATCTGATAAGAAAAAAAATTTTATGTAAAAAGCGGGATAAAGATAAACTTGCCAAAGATATTGTCGATATGAGAGAGCGCGTAAGAGAAGAAAAAATGTATAAAAAACAGGATAAGTTCGATTTAAAGCAGGGTTTCGGGGGAATTGTAGATATTGAGTTTTTAATACAGTATCTTGTTTTATTAAACGCCTTTTTTTATCCCGACATTTTAGAGAATACAAACAATATGAAATTTATCCGACGCTTTGAAAAAATAGGCATACTAAGCGGCGATTATGCAAAAATTCTTAAAAAAGGCTATATCGAATATAGGGCGGCTATCCATAGATCAAATCTTGCCGAGAAAAAAGGATTGGTTAATGCGGATAATTTTAAAATAATAAGAAAAGAGATTATAAAAATATGGGAGTATTTTTTTGGCGGATTTGATACATAAATAAGTTGGAAAATTTATTTTATTTTTCATTATTCCTGTTGTAATTTTTTGAAAAAAATATATATAACATCCGATTGTAATGAATTTCCATAGAAAAAGTCTTTTTTATTTAATTTTGGTTTTTACATAGGAAACGCTCATTATTAAAAATTAAAAATATTTAAACATAAACAAGTAGATTATGACAGAATATGTCAAGGCTTTTTTTGCTCCGCTTTTTGTTTGTCGCTTCGGATTTTTGACTGCGTTTCGCTTTCAAATATTTTGCAAGGTTCGTTCCCTTATAACCGAGAGCGATAGAGAGGCAAAGGCAGATACATAACGAATATATTTTTAATTGCGGCGCTTGACAAAACTGCGATTGAAAAGCGGGACGAAAGTTTGCCGATCTGTCAATTTACGCTTTATTAATCGGATATAAACGGAGCGCAGCCCCATTATTAAGAATATTTAATAAAAAAGGATGATTATAAAAAAAATAATACCGAAATCAATTAGGCAAGACGAGATCATAGGAATAGTCGCGCCGGCAAGCCCTTTTAATACCGAAGAATTTTATACGGGGGTTGAAATTATAAAATCATTAGGGTTTAAGGCGAATATTCCGGAAGATATTTTTTTTAAAAAAAAGTATCTTGCAGGCGAAGACGCCGATAGGGCAGGTATTATAAATCGAATGTTTGCCGATAAAAAAATAAAAGCAATAATGAGCGCAAAAGGAGGTTTCGGGTCTATGAGGCTACTGCCTTACATAGATTATAAAATAGCGAAGAAAAACCCGAAATTTTTTATAGGATTTAGCGACATATCCGTATTAATATCCGCATATTACGCTTTTGCGGATATTATGACAGTACATGGTCCGACAGTCTCTTCTTTGGCGAGTCAAGACGCCGAAACAATAGAAAGCTTTTATAATACGGTTACTTTAAAAGCGGATACAAATTTTAAAATTCAAAACGGAGTCATTATAAAACGGGGAAAAAGCAAAGGCGCTATAGCGGGAGGCAACCTTGCCACTCTTTGCCATCTTGCAGGGACAGCTTATCAGCCCGATTTTAAAGACTGCATACTTTTTTTGGAAGATACGGCGGAAAAACCGTATAAAATAGATAGAATGCTTACGCAGATGAAGCTTGCCGGTTATTTTAAACAAATATCGGGACTGCTGCTCGGCTCCTTTGATAATTGCGGAGATATTCAGGATATTTATCAAATATTTGCCGATATATTTAAAAAGGAGAGATTTCCGATATTGGCGGGATTTAAAGCCGGACACGATAAAACAAATCTTTCTTTTTTAATCGGAAGAAAAGCTTATTTAAATGCGGACGATAAAAGTTTATTTTTTGAAAATATATGAATTATAAAGATATAGACAAAATAATGCATCAAGGACTGGACCAGGCGGTTTTTCCGGGAGCGGTTCTTTTTGTAGCGCAAAAACAGAAGATACTTTTTTTTAACTCTTACGGATATGCGGATATATTTTCAAAAGAAAAAATGAACAAAGATACTATATTCGATCTGGCATCCTTAACCAAGCCTTTGGCGGCGGCTTTGGCTATAGCTGCCCTTATTGAAGAGGGAAAAGCGGAATTTAATACCGCAATAAGCGAAATAATACCCGAATTTTACGATAAAGATAAAAAAAAAATAACAATCGGAAACCTTCTTTATCATAATTCCGGGCTTTCCGCTTATAAGCCGTATTATAAAACATTAGAAAAAGAACAGTATATAAAACGAAAAAAAGTATTATTAAAGATGATCTGCGCAGAAACCCTTATTGCCGCGCCTGGCAAAAAAGAGTTATACAGCGATATAGGTTTTATGCTCTTGACGTCTGTAATAGAGGTTTTATCAGGGACAAAGTTTGAAAATTATATCTATAAAATTTATAAACCTTTGAATATGAAAATGTTTTTTACAGATAACAGCAATAAAAACGGGAATAAAAAATTTGCTTCTACAGAAAAATGTTTTTGGAGAAAAAAAATATTAAAAGGGGTTGTCCATGATCAAAACGCATATATAATAGGCGGAACCTGCGGGCATGCGGGGCTTTTTGGACGCGCTAAAGATATTTATAATCTTCTTTGCATATTAATTTCAATATATAAAGGATGCGAATCCTCTTTTTTAAAACCGACAACCGTTATTAAGCTTTTTAAACGAAACCAAAACGGAACAAGAAGTCTCGGTTTTGATATGCCAAGCGACGAGGGGGCAAGCTGCGGAAAATATTTTTCGGCAAATTCGGTAGGGCATCTCGGATATACGGGCGTCTCTTTTTGGGCGGATATTAATAAAGAGAAGGTTGTTATTTTGCTTGCCAACCGAATACATCTTTATTGTTCCAATAAAAAAATAAGAAATTTCAGACCGCTGATACATAATGCGGCGATGATGAATTTATAAATTTAATTAAAGGGATTATTTTATGAACATGTTTTTAAATCCGATTTCAAGTATATTTTCAAATGATCTTGCAATAGACCTTGGCACTGCAAATACCCTTGTTTTTGTTAAAGGCAAAGGAATAGTTTTAAGCGAGCCTTCGGTAGTGGCGGTAAAAAACGATTCAAGATATAAAAGCAGAGTTCTTGCCGTAGGTATCGAAGCAAAAAAAATGTTGGGAAGAACCCCAGGCAACATTACCGCAATTCGTCCTATGAGAGACGGAGTAATAGCCGATTTTGAAATAACCGAAGCGATGCTACGTCATTTTATACATAAGGCGCATAACAGACGCAAATTCGTAAGACCTAGAATAGTAGTTGCGGTTCCATCCGGAATTACTCAGGTTGAAAAGCGGGCTGTGCGCGAATCTGCGGAATCTGCGGGAGCAAGAGAAGTTTTTTTAATAGAAGAGCCTATGGCGGCGGCTATAGGAGCGGGGCTTCCCATAACTGAGCCTACCTGCAACATGATAATAGATATAGGAGGCGGCACTACAGAGGTTGCGGTTATATCTTTGGCGGGAATAGTTTATAGCAGATCATTAAGAGTTGCCGGCGATAAAATGGATACCGCCATAATGCAATACATGAAACGGGAATATAACCTTCTTATAGGCGAAAGAAGCGCAGAATTAATAAAAATGACAATAGGAAACGCATACCCCGAAGAGGCTACCATTGAAACAATGGAGGTTAAAGGAAGAGACCTTGTTTCAGGAATACCTAAAATAATGGCGATAGATTCAAGAGAGGTAAAAACCGCTATTTCCGAGCAGATAGATTCTATAGTGGAATGCGTAAAAATAGCTCTTGAGCAAACCCCGCCGGAGCTTGCCGCAGATATAGTGGATAGAGGCATAGTATTAACCGGAGGAGGCGCTCTTTTAAAAAATTTAGATAAGCTGTTAAGAACAAAAAGCGGACTGCCCATAACCGTATCGGACGATCCTCTTACTACCGTAGTTTTAGGCTCCGGCAAAGCAATAGACAGCATGGATATACTACGACAAGTGTCTATAGAATAATTATGTTTACAAAAAAAACGATAATAGTTATCGGAATATCCCTTTTGGCTATTCTACCGGTTATTATACTTTCCTTGTCTTTTAAATATAATTATACATCTCTTAAAGATAGCAGAAACCTTTTTGTTTTTGTAGCCGCTCCGTTTCAAAAAGCGGTGGTTACGACTACAAGATACGGACGAGACGTATGGTCCGATTACTTCTCCCTGCTTTCCGTAGCCCGAGAAAATAAAGAGCTTAAAAAAAAAACAGA
>JAOZTP010000162.1 GCA_029939135.1 Desulfobacterales bacterium | reverse complement strand
GGGTTCTTTCCTCCTACGGCAAGTATTAACACTACGCTTGCATGCGCTTTAACGGTTGTAGTATTTACTCATGTTATCGGCGTAAAATATCATGGCGTAAAATATATCAAACATTTCTTAGGACCAGTCTGGTGGATGGTTCCTATTATTTTTCCGATTGAAATAATAGGACATCTTGCAAGAATTTTATCCCTTACTTTCCGTCTTTTTGGAAACATGATGGGACACGAGCTTGTATTGGGAATTCTTTTTGGACTTGCAGGTCTGTTTTTCGCGCCGCTGCCGATTATGGCTTTGGGTATTTTCGTAGCGCTGGTGCAGGCTTTTGTTTTCTTTTTGCTCTCTATTATGTATTTTACGAGCGCTATGGAGCATGCGCATTGATTTGTTGTTTATAACTCTTTTATGGGGTTTTATTGTGGATATAGGAAGAAGTAATTTTTAATTTTATATTTAAGGAGGATTATTTAAATGGAAGCAGATGCATTGAAATTTTTTATTGCTTGCGTAACTGCGGCAGGTTTTGGTATTTCGGTAGCGGCTTTTGGCTGCGGTATTGCTCAGGGAATAGGTCTTAAAGCGGCAGTTGAAGGCATTGCCAGAAATCCGGAATCTTCCGGTAAAGTAACTGTTACTTTGCTTATTGGTCTTGCTATGATTGAGTCTTTGTGTATTTACGCTTTGGTAATTTCATTAATACTCATTTACGCTCATCCGCAGGCAGCGGCAATAGCCAGTCTTCTCGGCGCTCATTAATAATAAGCTGTCTATAAAACAAAATATAAGGCGCTTGAAAGTTTTTCAAGCGCCTTATATTTTTGGAATAATAAAGCCCGGCGTTTATTGTCTGCGTTATGCTGAAATTTTAATACTTGACTTATGTTTAATAAGGCAGGGTTTAAAATTTTTGCAAGCCTTGAAAATAAGGAACAGACTTTGTTGCTCAAGGAGCAATAGGGTTAAATATTTTTTTTAAAAACTGTCCCGTATAAGAATTACGGTTTTTTGCTATATCTTCTGGAGCGCCAAAAGCTACTACGCTTCCGCCTCCGTCTCCCCCTTCGGGTCCCAGATCGATTATATAATCGGCAGATTTTATAACTTCAAGATTATGCTCTATCACTATAATGGTATTTCCCGCATCCGTAAGTTTGTTTAATACTTCCAAAAGTTTTGCAATGTCATCTATATGCAGCCCTGTAGTAGGTTCGTCTAATATATATACGGTTTTTCCGGTAGATCGTTTGGAAAGCTCTTTTGAAAGTTTTATTCTTTGAGCCTCGCCGCCGGATAAGGTTGTGGCGGGCTGCCCTATTTTAATGTAACCGATTCCTACGTCCTGTAATGTTTTTAATTTGGAACGTATATTGGATATATTTTCAAAAAATATTTTTGCCTGATTAACAGTCATATTTAAAACGTCGTCTATGTTTTTTCCTTTGTATTTTATTTCAAGGGTTTCTTGGTTATACCTTTTTCCGCAGCATATGTCGCAGGCTACGTAAACATCTGGCAAGAAGTGCATTTCTATTTTTATTATACCGTCTCCGCTGCAGGATTCGCATCTGCCTCCTTTTATGTTGAAACTGAAACGTCCTGGCTTGTATCCGCGCATTCTTGCTTCCGGTGTTTTTGCAAAGAGTTCTCTTATATATGTAAATAATCCTGTGTATGTTCCAGCGTTTGATCGCGGGGTTCTACCTATCGGAGATTGGTCTATATTTATGATTTTATCCACATATTCTAACCCCCGTATTTCTTCTAAATTAACTCCTGAAGCGGTTTTTTTATTCCCTAATCCGTTTGCCAAAGCTTTATGTAACGTTTGAACAAGGGTAGATTTTCCGGAGCCTGATACTCCCGTAACTGTTATGAAGCTTCCTAAAGGCAGATTTACGTTTATATTTTTTAAATTATGCGCCGAAGCTTTTATTAATTGAAGCTTTGCGCCGTTTCCTTTGCGTCTTTTTTCCGGAATTTTTATCTTTTTTTTTTTTGAAAGGTATAATCCGGTTAAGGATTTTTTATCTTTGATCAATTCTTGGGGCAAGCCTGTAAATACAATTTTGCCTCCGTTTATTCCGGCTCCGGGACCCATATCTATTATATGGTCCGCGGCAAGCATTGTTTCTTCGTCATGTTCTACTACAAGAACCGTATTTCCCAAATCTCGCATTTTAAAAAGGGTTGATAAGAGTCTTCTATTATCCCGCTGATGAAGTCCTATGCTTGGCTCGTCCAATACATAAAGAACTCCGGTAAGTTTTGAGCCTATTTGAGTGGCAAGCCTGATTCTTTGGCTTTCGCCGCCGGAAAGGGTGGAAGCGGATCGGGATAAGGTAAGATAACCGAGCCCCACGTTTTTTAAAAAACCGAGTCTTTCTTTAATTTCTTTTATTATTTTTTCCGCTATAATTTTTTTTTTACCCTCTAATTGAAGGCTTTCTATAAAAGTTATTTCTTTTTCAACGCTTAAATTTGTAAGTTGATATATGTTTAATCCGCCTATTTTAACTGCAAGGCTCTGTTCGCTTAATCTTGCTCCCGAACATTTGGGGCAAGGGGTTATGTTCATAAATTTTTCAATTTCGCTTCGAGACCAGTTGGAATCTGTCTCCTTGTAGCGTCTTTTAAGACTCGGAATGATGCCTTCGTAGGTTTTATAATAGGTGTAAACTCTTGAGCCTTTTTCGTATTTAAAGGGTATTTTATCGTTATTTGAGCCATAAAGCAGGATGTTTTTAAATTTTTCCGGCAAATTTTTAAAGGGGGTATATATATCGGTTTTATAAAAAGCGGTTAAAGCGTCCAAAAATTCAATAAAATATACGGAATTCCTGGTTTTCCATAAGGTTACCGCTCCGTCTCTTAAAGATAATGTTTGATCTGGGATTATGAGGTTCGGGTCGAATTCTCTTGCAGCGCCTAATCCGCCGCATTTTTGGCATGCTCCCTGCGGAGAATTGAATGAAAAGGATGCCGGTTCAAAGGGCTTATAACCGATTCCGCATTTTATACAGGCGGCTTTTTCGCTGAAAAAAAGGGATTTTTTTCCCGGCATTTCTATAATAACGGTTCCGCCAGATATGGCAATTGCAAGCTCTAAAGAGTCTGCAAGTCTTTTTTTTATTTCATTTTTTATAATAAGTCTATCTATAACAACCTGTATTTTATGTTTTTTATTTTTATCAAGAGCGGGGGCGTCTTCTATATTGTATATCTTGCCGTTTATTTTAACTCTGGCGAAGCCTTCTTTTTTCAATTTGTTTAACAGGGCTTTATGTGTTCCTTTTTGCCCTTCGGATAACGGAGCCAAAACTATTATTTTTGTTTCGGTTTCAATGCTCATTACGCTTTTTAATATCTGATCTATGCTTTGAGAGGCAATTTCTTTTCCACATTTATAACAATGGATTGAGCCTGTTCTGGCGTAAAGCAAGCGTAGATAATCGTATATTTCCGTAACTGTTCCTACGGTTGATCTGGGATTATGGCTTGCGGTTTTTTGTTCTATTGCTATTGACGGAGATAATCCTTCTATAAGATCGACATCCGGCTTATCCATTTTTCCGAGAAATTGTCTTGCATAAGTAGAAAGGGATTCCACATACCGTCTTTGTCCTTCCGCATATAGCGTGTCAAACGCAAGGGTAGATTTTCCGGAGCCTGAAAGCCCGGTAATAACTACAAATTTTTTTGTGGGGATTTCTATATCTATGTTTTTAAGATTATGCTGTCTTGCCCCTTTTACTATGATTTTAT
>JAOZTP010000161.1 GCA_029939135.1 Desulfobacterales bacterium | reverse complement strand
GTGCATGGAATAAAAAAATAGAAGAAAGAATTCGAAATGCCGAAAGTAAAAAAACTTACTGAAATACTCGCCAACAAAATTGCGGCGGGAGAGGTTGTCGAAAGACCTGCTTCCGCAATAAAGGAGCTTTGCGAAAATTCGATAGATGCAAAAAGTAGTAGAATAATAGTTGAAATAGAAAACGGAGGCAAAAACCTTATACGAGTTTCGGACGACGGAATCGGCATGAGCGTTGAAGATGCAAAGCTTGCCGTTGAAAGATATGCGACAAGCAAAATCTATAACGAGGAGGACCTTTTTTGTATAAAAACGCTCGGCTTTA
Source organism: Desulfobacterales bacterium (assembly GCA_029939135.1). Lineage (GTDB taxonomy): Bacteria > Desulfobacterota > Desulfobacteria > Desulfobacterales > JAFDMD01 > JAFDMD01. Next base: position 3,450 of record JAOZTP010000161.1, on the reverse strand, counting down.
GAGGCGAAGCTTTACCGAGCATAGCTTCGGTTTCAAAGTTTACCTTAATTACAAGAGAAAAGGATAAGCCGTTCGGCTTTAAAATAAGCATTGAAGGCGGGGTAATAAAGGACGCCTGCGAAATCGGAGCGCCTATAGGAACAACCATAGAGGCGAAAGATCTGTTTTTTAATATACCGGCAAGACAAAAATTTTTAAAAACAACAGATACGGAAACAGGACATATAACAGATACAATTACATCATTTGCTCTCGGCTATTATGACAAATCCTTTTTGCTTATACATAACAAAAAAGAGGCAAAAAATTTCCCATCCGCAACTACGCAGATAGAAAGAGTAAAAGATATATTAAAAATTGCAAATTCGGAGGATCTTTATCAAATAAAAGCCGATGCGCCGGATGCGTTCGTAACAGGCTGGACAGCCTCGCCAGATTATTACAAAACCGGATCAAAAGGAATATATATATTTGTAAACGGGCGTTTTATAAAGGATAGAAAAATAAATTACGCTATTTTTCAGGGTTATAAAGGAAGACTTATGAAAGGAAATTTTCCTATAGCGGTAATATTTATAAAGGTTCCGTTTCAACAGGTTGACGTAAATGTTCATCCCGCAAAACAGGAGGTGAAGTTTTTACGCGAAAAACAGGTTATGTCCGCCATTTCCGAGGCGGTTAATTCGGCGTTAAAAGCGGGAGAAAAAATATTAATATCAAAATATCAAAATATTAATACGGATCAAGCCCCAACCATAGCCCCGTCGTTTGAAAAAAAAACGGAGCAAAAATATCAGAATGCCAGACGTCCCTTTGTATATTCCGCAAACGATTACGCCGCGGAGGATATAGATTATGTAAACCGTCAAAACGAATTGAGCGAGCCACCCGCTTATTACGGAAAAACGGCGCAAAAAAATATTATGCCGGATACCGAAAAACATCCTGATATAAAAGTAATAGGGCAGTTTTTAAAAACATACATAATATGCGAAAAAGATAATGAAATAATTCTTATAGATCAGCATGCCGCCCATGAGCGGATATTATTTGAAAAATTAAAGAATAAAGAGAAAACTTCGGCAACCGCTTCTCAACGTCTGCTTATACCGGAAGTATTGGAAACCGGCTTTGCGGAAGCCGAAGCAATAAAAAGTTTAATGCCAGATATGTTAAAAATAGGGCTTGAAATAGAGCCTTTCGGAAAAAACACATTTGCCGTAAAAGCAATACCTGCATTTTTATCGGAAAAACAAACAGCGCCGATTATTTTAGATGTTGCCGAACAATTAATCGAAAAAGGGGGCGGCAAACAGATAGAAAACGTATTAGATTCAACCCTTATATTAATTGCATGCCATGGAGCGATAAGGGCAAATAAAGAGTTATCAGAAACAGAGATGAAAGCCATAATTTTTGAACTTTTTAAGTGCGAAATCCCACTTAAATGTCCGCATGGAAGACCGACATTAATAAAAATGACTCAAAAAGAGATAGAAAAACTTTTTAAAAGAATAAATTAGGAGAATTAAATAATGGAATTCGAATCTGTTATAGGGCTTGAAGTGCATGCTCAATTAAAAACCGAAACAAAAATTTTTTGCTCCTGTTCCGCAAAATTTGGAGCTTTGCCAAATACAAACGTATGCCCCGTATGTTTGGGAATGCCCGGAAGCCTGCCGACAGTTAATAAAAAAGTAATAGAGTTTGCGATACTTGCGGCTTTGGCGGTAAATTGCAAAATATCTTCAAAAAGCATATTTGCGAGAAAAAATTATTTTTATCCAGATCTTCCCAAAGGATACCAAATATCTCAATATGAAGCGCCTATAGCCGAACATGGCTTCATAATAATTTCCGATGAAGATATTTTAAAAAAAATCGGAATAACAAGAATACACATGGAAGAGGATGCTGGAAAATTAATACATTCCGCAGACGCATCCCATTCCAAAGTTGATTTAAACCGCACCGGAGTGCCCTTAATAGAAATAGTAAGCGAGCCAGACATAAGATCCGCTAAAGAAGCCGGAGCATATTTGCGCAAACTTCGTTCCATACTTCGCTACCTTGATATATGCGACGGCAACATGGAGGAAGGAAGTTTTAGATGCGACGCCAACATCTCAATAAGACCCAAAGGGGTTGAAAGCCTTGGAACAAGAACAGAGCTTAAAAATTTAAATTCCTTCAGATATGTTGAAAACGCAATAAATTATGAAATAGAACGCCAAATTGACATTATATCCGAAGGAAACAGGATAATTCAGGAAACAAGATTATGGGATAGCGATAAAAAGATTACTACTTCGATGAGAGGAAAAGAGAACGCTCACGATTACAGATATTTTCCGGACCCGGATCTTCTGCCCGTAATCGCCGCCGACGTATGGATAGAAAAATTAAAAGGAAAACTTCCGGAACTTTGCGATGATAAAAAAGCAAGATTTATATCCGAATATAAAATTAGCGAATATAACGCCGAATTTTTAACAAATGAAAAAGAGATCGCAGATTATTTTGAAGAATGCGCAAAACTTACAAGCCAGCCGAAACAGTGCGCAAACTGGATAATGGGAGAGTTAACCGCTTTGCTAAATACAAACAAAATAGGAATAACCGATTCGCCTATTTCCCATATACAGCTTTCGGAATTAATAAATTTAATAACAAAAAAGGTGATTTCATCTAAAATAGCAAAGCAGGTATTTGCCCAAGTTGCCGAAACAGGCAAAAATCCAAAAGAGATAGTTGAAAAAAAAGGACTTGTTCAGGTATCGGACGAATCCGTAATAACCGCAATGGTAAAAGAGGTTATTTCCGAAAACCCCAAAGAGACAAGCGATTATAAGGCGGGCAAAAAGAAACTGCTCGGTTTTTTTGTCGGGCAAGTTATGAAAAAAAGCAAAGGAAAGGCTTCGCCTCAAACGGCAAATAAAATATTGGCTTCTATGCTTGAAGAGTAAAGAGGCAGCCGAAAAATCTTTTGATTAAAAGATAAACAGAGGAGACGCTAATTATTATATTATAATCGCAAAAAAGGATGATTATCAAAATAATAAAGGGATTTCTCGCTTTGCTCAAAATGACAGACTTATTATTATTACGGCGTTATTTCTACGAACGAAGCGAGGAAAAATCTCTTAATTAAATTATAAACAGTTCGCAGGTTGGGTTAAGCGAAACGAAACTCAACATATTAAAATTTGAGTATAAAACTTTGAAATGGACAAAATGCAAAGATAAACAGGGGGATAATAATGAATAAAAAAATAACCTTAACGGATATAATGGATAAGAAAAAAGCAAAAATGCCGATAACAATGCTAACCGCTTACGATTATCCTACCGCCTTACTTGTAGATGAAGCCGGCATAGACATTATACTTGTAGGAGATTCTCTTGCTATGGTGGTTCTCGGCTATCAAGACACGGTATCTATAAGCATAG
>JAOZTP010000160.1 GCA_029939135.1 Desulfobacterales bacterium | reverse complement strand
TATCATGCCGCGGCTATGGACGGAATAGCGGTTGACGCAGATATTACAATAGGCGCAAGCGAAGCGAAACCTAAAGAATTGGTTATAGGAAAAGAGACGTTTTTCGTAAATACCGGAAATGTTATGCCAAAAAAAACAAACGCCGTAATAATGATAGAATATATACAAGAAAAAAAAGGCGTTATAATTATAGAAGCTCCTGTGTTTCCATGGCAAAACGTAAGAAAAATCGGAGAAGATATTGTTGCCACGGAACTTCTTTTTCCTACAAATCATGTTGTTACCCCTTATTGTATAGGAGCGCTTTTGGCGGGCGGAATATATAACTTGGAAGTTAAAAGAAAACCTAACGTTTTAATTCTTCCTACAGGAAATGAATTGATAGACTGGCAAAAAACCTCTTTAAAACAACTTGAACCCGGGCGGGTAATAGAAACAAATTCTTATGTTTTGGAAAACCTTATAAAAGAATGCGGCGGAGTTTGCGAACGCGGCGATATAATAAAAGATGACCTTGATTTTATAAAAAATATTGTATCTAAAAGCGTTAAAGAGGATTTTGATATAGTTTTAATTTGCGGCGGCTCTTCGGCAGGTTCCGAAGATTATGCAAAAAAGATAATAGAAGATTTGGGCGAAGTTCTTATTCATGGGGTTACGATTATGCCGGGCAAACCTGTTATAATAGGAAAAATAAATAAAAAGCCCGTAATCGGCGTTCCGGGCTATCCTGTTTCCGCAATAATTGCATTCGAGCAGTTTGTAGCGCCTATGCTTATAAAAATGCAAAACAAAGAGGAAATAAAAAGAAAAAAAGTTACCGTTGCTTCGGCAAGAAAAATAGCTTCAAAACTTGGAGTGGAAGAGTTTTTAAGAGTAAAACTCGGAAAAGTGGGGGAAAGAATTACGGCGACTCCGCTGCCTCGAGGCGCGGGACTTATAACCTCGATAACCGAAGCGGACGGCATTATAAGAATTCCCGCAAATATAGAAGGCTTTAAAGAAAACCAGCCCGTAAAAGCGGAACTTTTGCCCGGACGCTCCTTACTATCTTTAAAAAACAGCATAGTAGCGATAGGAAGCCATGATAATTCCATTGATCTGTTATCAGATATGCTAAGAGCAAAAAAAAACGGGGTTATATTATCTTCAAGTCATGTGGGCAGCATGGGAGGCATTACGGCTATAAAAAGAGACGCCGCCCATATAGCCGGAACCCACTTATTAGATGTTGCAAACGGCTCTTATAATATTTCTTATATAAAAAAATTCCTTCCCAATACAAAACTTTATCTTATAAATCTTGTGTTAAGGGAACAAGGCTTGATAATTGCAAAGAATAATCCGAAAAATATAAAAAATATAAATGACCTTACCCGTTCCGACATTTCTTTTATAAACAGACAATCCGGCTCCGGCACAAGAATACTGCTTGATTTTAAACTTAAACAGACAAGAATAGACCCTGAAAATATAAAAGGATACGAAAACGAAGAATTTACCCATATGACGATAGCCGTCGCCGTAGCAAGCGGAGCGGCTGACGCGGGGCTTGGCATCTATGCCGCGGCAAAAGCTTTGAATCTTGATTTTATACCTATAGTAACCGAACAATACGATATAATAATACCTCAAAAATATTTTGACTCTTCAAATATTTCCTCTTTGCTTGAAACCGTCAAAAGCGCGGAATTTAAAAAAAGAGTCGAAACTCTATGCGGTTACCATACAAAACTAACCGGCGATATAATATTTCAACAATAAATCGCTGCAAATAGATTGGAACGCAAAAAATCCGCCATAGATTATCGGAGGTAAAAAAATAAAATCTCTTATTTGTCTCTTAATAGATTATTAAACGATATAAAATAAAAACTGAATAAAATGTCTTTAAATAAAAAAATAAAAACCCCTTACGCTCTGTTAATTTTATTCCTTTTTTTTAATTCCTGCACCGGAATTAAAAAAGAGATAAGACACAAATCTTCCGGCTTATCCTCTTCATACTCTTATAAAACCGATAAACCTTTCTCCGAATATATAAAAGATACCCGTAAAATAATAGCCAAAAGCATAAAATTTAAAAATATAAAGGAAAAAACGGAATATGAAAAAATAATCGAAGCTAACTCTCCTTTTGAGTTTTATCCTGATAAAAAAAAGAATAAAAAAATAAAAAACGGAATTCTTTTAATTCATGGCTTGACGGATTCCCCTTTTATGATGCGCGATATAGGCAAATACTTTAGAGAAAAATCTTTTCTAACTCGCGCAATTCTTTTGCCAGGGCATGGAACAATTCCAGGAGATTTAACCGATATAAAATACAGGCAATGGATTGAAGCGGTTAAATACGGAATAAATAGCTTTGAAAAAGAAACCGAAAATTTATATATAGCCGGATTTTCAACCGGAGGCGCTCTTGCTTTATATTTCGGGCTTAATTCTCAACAGATTAGTAAAAAAATAAAAGGAATTATACTGTTATCTCCCGCCGTAAAAATCTTTAATGAGTCTCTTATCAAGCATATAAAACTGTATGAAAAATTAGGCTGGAAATGGCTTATCGTAGCAAAAGATAAAGATATTGCCCGATATGAATCCTTTTGTCTGAATGCGGCGTATCAGGTTTATCTTTTAAGCTCCGAGCTTAAAGGAGAAAAAAAAATTGAAATTCCGGTAATAATGGCTTTAAGCCAAGACGACCCTATAATAGTTCCAAATGCCGCCAAAAATTTTTTTAACAAAAGAATTAGCTCCCGTAAAAAAATTATTCTTTATAAAAACAATCCTTCTATAAATAAAAATAGAAATATAGAAGAAAGAGAAAGCCGCTATCCAAATCAAAATATATTAAATTTTTCTCATATCTCTTTGCCAATATCTCCGGACAATTATCATTACGGAAAAAACGGAGATTATAAACATTGTCTTCGTTACTTAAAAAACAAACAAAAATCGGCGAGATGTTTAGATGAAAACAATAAAGATATAGCCTACGGCTCTTTGAACCTCAAAGAGGATATTTTCAGACGCCTTACCTATAATCCCGATTTTAAAAACATGTGCGATACGCTCTATAATTTTATTATATCTTCGGATTCTAACTCCGAAGTTTCCAATATAAAATAAATTCCTCACCCGCTTACTATAAAGGCGTAGAGACGTCGTAATGCAACGTCTCTACGGAACGAACATTTAACGCCCGAATAATAAAGGGGTTTCTTCTCGCCCCGCTCCTGAAAATGACAAACAAAAAAAATCATCAAAATAACAGGGCAAAAATAAAAATCCTCTCATTTTGAGCAAAGCGAGAGCTTCCTTAATAATTTGCCGTTATATAATTATTTTTTTTGCGTCTAAAATATAGCCCTACGAAGTCATATGAAAAAGCTTGCAATTTTATATGACTTCGCTTATTAGACTGACTTGAACAATTGGAGCCGGAGTGGTGAAACTGGTAGACGCAGAGGACTCAAAATCCTCCGAACATTATGTTCGTGTCGGTTCAATTCCGACCTCCGGCACCATTTTTTTATACTTATCTTTTCTTCTTAACGTCAGCCTCGAATAAAACAAGATTATTGACAAATAGTATATGTTATTTGTCAGGCAAACAGTTTTCATAAAACAAATTTTATTTAAATTTATAATATGAGGCGTAATGAAAACCCATCAACACTTAATATTTAAAAAACATTGGGAATTAACTCGGCAAACTTTATATCAATTAGGAGAATGCGATGCCTTGGTTCAAGCTATTTCCAATATTCCTTTAAAACCGG
>JAOZTP010000002.1 GCA_029939135.1 Desulfobacterales bacterium | reverse complement strand
TAAGCCGCCGGAGTTTTGCGAAGGTAAGAATGAAAAAAAGGAATGGACGCCGGAATCTTGGATAAAGGATCAGGATGCCGTTTTATATAATAAAAAGACGATATTATGGTCTCAAATAAAAAGCCTTTTTTATCAATATCCGCCTTGGGCGCCGGAGGCTGCGGATCATCCGAAGTTAAAAGCGGCTTTTATGGCTTTATATAATATTGATAAGTTTAGGGAGTTTCTGTTTTCTTCCACCTTTTTTAAAAGGTATAAAATAAAGCCAGATTTGAAAAGAAGAATCAAAAAGGATGACGAGGCGCTTTTAACGCTTTCTTTTGCTTGGGTTAAGCTATATTTATGGAATGTTGGAAGTAAGATTATTAAGTGAAAGGTTTGCTTTCAATATCTTTAATTATTTTTTTAATGGTCTGTCTTAATTTTTCAATATGATTTTTGCAGACTTCATAAATTGCTTCTGCGTTTAAATCAAAATAATGATGAGTAATAATATCTCGCATTCCTTTTATTTTTTTCCATTCAATATCAGGATAATTTTTTAATAAGGAGTTATTAGTAACTTTGTCCAAATTTTTTAGCCCTTCTCCTATAGCGATTAACTGCATACAAATAGCGTCAAGCTTTTCCAAGCCTGCATCCGAATAAGTAAAATCGTCGGGAGACATAATCGGCTTAAATCGTTTAATAATAGTTTCTATTGAATTGCAAATCTGACGAAGGATTTCAAGAGAAATATCTTTATCATACATAAATAGCCTCTTTATCTATTCTTTTTTTAAGAAATTTATTCATGTTTATTCTGTAGCTTATAATATCAATAGGATAATATAATGCCTCTTCCAGCTCCTGTTTAATGCCTACAATATTAAACAAATCCTGCTTTCCCAATTCCACTACAACATCAATATCGCTTTGTTCGTTCATTTGCCCCTTTGCGGCGGAACCGAAGATACCTATACGCCGTATCTGATATTTACTTTCATTTTTTTTTTTATACTGTTTCAAAGTATTAAGGATTTCATTCTTTGTCATAATCTATTCTCTTTTTATTTTAAGGCATTGTTATTTGGTTTGTAATTAACAGTTAATATTATTGTTTTCTCCGATTATAATCAAGTAACAAAAATACAGGGATTTTTCCTCGCTGCGCTTGTCAAAATGACATGCAAAAAAAAATAAAAAGCCTGTCTTGTCGAGCAAAGCGAGAAATCCTTTTATTATTTTGAAAATCTTTTATTAATTTATTCGTTTTCCGATTACGGTAAATATATAAAACGGCTCGTTAATAGTCAAAAGCGCTCTTAATTTAATTGGTCTTTTTTTCGGCAAAATGTATCCCTTTGTCTTTGTCGTTACATTCTCTTATTTCATAATTAGGCTCTAAAAGATGCGGGTATTTTTCCTTTATCTCTTTTTCCAAGTCAGGATTTAAATTGTTTACATTATACAAAGAGAAAGCTTTTGATAACTGTTCGGCGGTTAAAAAATTTGCATCTTTTAAATCCGCATAGCAAAGAAGGGCGTTGTCAAGTTTTGCTTCTTGCAAATATGCTTCGCTCAAGTCTGCGTTTTGTAGTTGCGCTCCTAATAAGACTGCTTCTTCCAGCTGCGCTGCTCTCAAGTCTATGTTTTCAGGAAATTTCAAATTGTAAAGTTTATCCTTATTTTTATTTATAACATTATGAGCAAACTCTGTTAAAAGTTCATTATCCTCTTCTCTTGTTATTTTTACAAGGGTTGCAAGTGTCGCAGGATAATTTTGTATAAGATTGGAAAGGTTTAGCCTTATAATAACGTTTTTTTTGTCGGCTATCCATTTATCGCCGCCGTGTTTTTTGTATTCTATATTTTCGGTAAGCGCTCCATAACCTCGCATTCAAATTTTATCCTGTTTGCCTCTATCGCTTCGTCTCTGTTTAATTGTAATTCTTCTTGGTTTGCCTTTAGGTTTTTTGCCTGTATTTTTAAGGCGTTTGAGGTTTGCAATAGAGAGTATGCCAACAACCCAAAGCTTAAAACCGCAAGGAAATCGCCTATAATGCCTATATTTAAAAACCTCCTTTTGATTTAAATAGGATATTTAGAATTTTGGTATAGCAAAAAAGAAAAAGATGAAAGATAAACAGCAGTATAAAAAGAATGGCGGTACCGTATAAGATTTTTTGATAAATTTTAAGTTTTTCAAATTTTTTTTCAAAATGGGTTTTAAGTTTTGGAAATAAGGATATTCTGTTTTTTGGCATGAGTTTTTCTTTATTTATAATTTAATTAAGGGATTTCTCCTCGCTTTGCTCGTCGAAATGACAAGCAGGAATAATATTATACTGCGCCCAAAAGTTAAGATAACCGGAAATAATATTTGCCGAAATGAGACGGCAAGAATAGGAAGCCTGTTTTGTCGAACGAAGCGATAAATTCCTTTATTATTTTTGCGTTTATATTGAATTATTAAATATAGCTAATCCGATCAACCATAATTTGCCGTAAATTTCAAATCTGTTTTTAAATATAAAATAATTAGAATTAAGCGGAGTAATAAAGGTATTTCGCGCTTTGCTCGAAATACAGGAAAAAATTCTTTTTGCTTGCCGTTACGCAAGTAGATTTTGGACGTTTTAGCGGACTTTTTCCGAAAGATAGACAATATTAACCTTTATTTTATCAATATGAATCTTAATCTTGTTAAAAGCTTTGCCAATTATCTTTATTCTATCAATATCACATTCATATTAATAATATAAATATTCGTCTTTGCAATATCAACCTTAATATAGTTAATTTTATCATCGTTTTTATGATACTATCGTTTTTGTTGGTAATATAAATATTCATATTTATAAAATTAATATTCATATTGATGATTTAATATTTATATTAATAAATATAACATTCATATTGATAATATCAGCGTTTATATCAAAATTGTAACGCTTATATGATAGAAATAACGCTTGATTTAGAATAAAATAAAGGTATTTCTTGCTTTGCCCGAGCTCTCATTTATATAATTAGCAGACAGGATAAGACCTTTACGCAACAAAGTATTTTGTTGTGTTGGCAGCTTGCGAAAAACGGACAAAATAAAAAGGTTGCGAAGGGGTTTAAAGAAAAACGCCCCGAATTATATTTATAATCCGAGGCGTTTTATTTTTAATAAATTAATGTTAATTGCAGTTAGTTATTTTTGAACCTGCCTCTTTATAGCGTCAACTATTTCCGGGTTTGCCAAAGTCATAACGTTGCCTACGTCCCCTTTGTTTGAAATTGCTGCTAAAACTCTTCTCATAATTTTGCCGGAACGGGTTTTAGGCATATCGGGCACAAGCCATACTTTGCGCGGTTTTGCAATTTTTCCGATTTTATTACATATTGCGTCCGAAATCTTTTTTGCAAGCTCCTCGGTAGCCGCTATGCCCGGTTTTAATGCGACGTATAAATCTGGTTCTTTTCCTTTTATTTCGTGAGCTACAGGAACAACAGCGGCTTCGGCTACTTCCCCCACCGTAAGAGCGGCGGATTCTAACTCTTTTGTTCCGAGTCTATGACCGGATACGTTAATAACGTCGTCGATTCTGCCTAAAATTCTATAATATCCGTCTTCCGCCTGCATAGCCGCGTCGCCGGTTAAATAAGGCCAATCTCTCCAATCTTTACTGTTAGGGTCTTTGCAGTATCTCGTATAATAATTTGTTACAAACCTGTCTCTATCGCCCCAAATTGTTTGGAAGCCTCCAGGCCACGGATTGCTTATACAGATATTGCCTGCTTTGCCAGCGCCTGCCGGAATATCGTTTCCGTCTTCGTCATAAATAACCGGATGAATACCCGGAACCGCGGGGCCTGCGCTGCCCGGTTTCATCGGTTGTAACGCCGGAACCGTGCTACATAAAAAGCCTCCGGTTTCGGTTTGCCACCAAGTATCTACAACTACGGCTTTTCCTTTTCCTACGACTTTATGATACCATTTCCATACTTCCGGCTCTATAGGCTCGCCTACGGTAGTCATATGTTTGAAATTATAATTGTATTTTGCCGGTTCGTCCGGACCTATTTTTCTTAAAGCTCGTATTGCCGTAGGAGCGGTATGGAATATGTTTACGTCAAGTTCTTGAGCTATTCTCCAAGAACGCCCTGCATCCGGATATGTAGGAACGCCTTCATATATTACCGTAGAAGCGCCTAATGAAAGGGGACCATATACTATATAAGAATGTCCCGTAATCCATCCGATATCCGCCATACACCAATAAACATCTTCTGGATGAATATCCTGAATATATTTTGCGGTTCCGGCAACGTAAGAAAGATAACCGCCGGTTCCGTGCTGGCATCCTTTTGGTTTGCCGGTAGTTCCGCTTGTGTACATTAAAAATAGGGGATCTTCGGCAAGCATTTTTTCCGGTTCTACTCTTACGCCGTAATATTTTGTAAGCTCCTCGTTTACAATGCAGTCTCTGCCTTTGACTATAGGAGTTTCGGAAGAATATTTGCCAGGGTAACGCTCCCATACCAATACCGTATCTACTGTTTGTCCGCCTTTTTTTGCTATTTCAACGGCTTCGTCAGCGCTTTTTTTATGATTAAGAAGCGTTCCGGATCTGTAATATGAGTCCATTGTTATTAAAACTCGGCTGTTAGAATCTATTATTCTGTCTGCGCAAGCGCTTGCGGAAAAACCGCCGAATACTACGGAGTGTATTACTCCAAGTCTTGCGCAGGCAAGCATAGTTATCGGAAGTTCCGCGGACATTGGCATATGAATAGTTACTCTGTCGCCTCTTTTAAGCCCTGCAGAATCTCGTAAAAGAGCCGTAAATTCATTTACTCGAACATATAACTCCTGATATGTAATATGCTCGATTTTTTCATTTTCAGGCTCCGGAACATAATGAATTGCGGTCTTGTTTTTATTATCTTTAAGATGACGGTCTATACAATTGTAGCTAGCGTTAATAAGTCCGCCTTTAAACCACTTCCAACATGGAGCATCGCTGGTATCCAAAACGGTATCCCAACCTTTATACCATGTTAAAAGATCTGCATATTCGGTAAAATAATCTGGAAAATTATCAAGACTAAAGCGCTCGAATATTGTTTCGTCCGTAAGATTTGCCTGCCCTATAAATCCGGGCGAAGCATATAAATATTTTTCCTCCTGCCAATGAACTGCTATCGAACTTTCTGAACCTCCGACATTTTTTTGATCAACTGTTTTATTCTTGGCCATATTTACCTCTCCTTTCGCTGGTTTTAAGACGTTTTGCCGTCAATTTTAATTTTACGATTAACAACCTTTGCATTTATGCGGATGTTATCTAAAACCTACTATAATTTTTATGTATTGACACTTTTAATGAATGTAGCTTATTTATTATATGCAAGTCAATATTTTTTATGCGGCATCATAAAATAAAGCCGCAAATAATTCCGAAAAACAATTAAAGGATTTCTTGATTTATTTGACAAGGCAGCCTCTTATTTTTACCCTGTTATTTTGAGGAGCAAGGTTAAAAAAAAATTTATAACGGCAAATATAAAGATATGAAAAAAAATAAATTCTTATATTTTACCTTATTATCCATAGCGGTTACCGTTGTTTTTTTTCTGCTTATATCGCTTCTGTTTTGGAATAAGCTTGATTTAAACGATCAGCGTTTTCTTTTAAAAATTATAAAAGAGAACGGCGGTTATCTGTTTATCTGCTTTTTATTTTTTTGCGGAGGCATCGGTTTTGTAGCGGATGCGTTATTAAATATTTTTTTTATTCCTTTAAATAAAATTATGGACGAAACCGCCTTAATCATCAGTTCTAACCCGTCTCATAGAATAAAAACCGAAGGCGGAAAATCCGTATTTAATTTGGCGCGCCTTATAAACGAGATGGCGGACGAATATGATAAATTAAAAACGGACGTAAGCTTAGAAATAGAAGAAGCAAAAGCCGCTGTGGAAAACGAAAAAAATATTCTCGCCTCTTTTATGGAACAACTTCCTTACGGAGCGCTTGCCTGTAACGCCGAAGGCAAGATAATTCTTTTTAATAAAGAGGCAAAGATCATAGAAAGCAAAAGCCATTTTATAGGTATAGGAAGATCAATTTTTGGCATTATAGATAAGGAGTTGACGGACCATGCCCTTTATGAAGCGAACATTTGGCAAAACAAAGATAATATTGAGGCATCATCCTCCTTTTTTATGGTAACCGACAGTCAAAAGCTTATAAAGGTTCAAGCCTCCCCTATAACGGGCAATAATAAAGAATATATAGGATTTATTCTTTTTTTATACGACATGACGGCGGAAATTGCTTTGGTTAAAAAGGCGATTGAATCCGAAGACGGTTATCTCGGTTACATGAAAAAAAGAATGCCTCTTATTACTGTTTCGGACAGAGATATTATGGCGACGTTTCGTAAAAGAGCAAAAGAGCAACTTGACGTGGAAATTACCACCGAATTTTCCGAAAAGTCAAACTGGATTAAGGTGGAAAGCTACTCCTTTATATTAGCGCTTCTTTTTATTGTTATTAAATTTCGCGAAAAAACAGGCTTGGATTTTTTTCATTGCAAGATTGCAAGAGAAAAAAATATGCTTGCGGTTTTATTTATTCTTTCGGACGACGAAACCGCAAAAACGGTTATTTCAAGCTTAAATCAGCCTGTATTAACTGCGGACAATAAAAAAATATTAATAACTTTATCCGAAATTATAGATTATAACGAAGGAATTCTTACAATCGATTCTTCATGTATTTTAAACAGAACATATCTTAAACTTTTTATGCCGATAGTTGAAATAGGAGATCCTGAAACCATACAAAGCATTGATATTACAGACGAAAAACAGGAGTTTTACAATTTTGATCTTCTTACAAAGCATTTTAAGCATCAGCGCTTAAACGATTACCTTCTTAAAGACCTTGCTTATACCGTATTTGATACGGAAACTACAGGGCTTAATACCCAAACGGACGAGATCATCTCAATAGCGGCGGTTAGAATTGTGGATAATAAATTACTTTCTAAAGAAAAATTTGAAGAATTAGTAAACCCTGGAATCCGAATACCTTGGGAAGCAGAGAAGATTCATGGAATAAACTGCTCTATGGTAAAAGATAAGCCGACTATTAAAAAGGTTTTACATAGTTTTTATAATTTTGCCGAAGATACGGTTTTATTAGCTCATAACGCAGGGTTTGATATGAAGCTGCTGCAAGTAAAAGAAAAGGATACAAAAGTAAAGTTTGATAATCCGGTTCTTGATACTATGATTTTGGCTTCGGCGGTTTATCCCGCCCATCAAAGGCATGATTTAAAAAGTATAGCTCAACTTGCGGGAGTTGAAATAAAAGGGCGTCATACGGCGTCAGGAGACGCTTTGGCTGCTGCGGAGATATTTTTAAAACTGATTCCGATGCTTGAGAAAAAGAATATTTTTACTTTAAAAGACGCCATAGAGGCGTCCAAAAAGACTCTATATTCTAAGCTAAAATATTAAAAATTTGGGCGGATAACTGCGTAGTTTGCCTGTTTGCGGCGTTGGATAAAATTTTTAATCTTCGAAATACATTAGTATTCCTGCGGTTAAAAAGTTGATCCGTCTTGCAAACAAACAAACCACTTTGTTATCCGCCCAAATTTAGATATTGTTTTTTGCGATTAACTTTGTGTTTTGTCTGGTTTTAGCGTTGGATAAAGATTTTATCTGCCTTAAACTGAAAGGAACCGGTTTGTTATCTGGAGGAATTTAAATTTATAATTAATATGCCGAGATGTAAAAAAAATTTGAATTTCGCTGCGCGCAACCCAACATACAAGCGGGGATACAAAGGGGAAATTCATGCAACCGAATTGCAAATATAACAATACAACATCGGGAGATAATTAAAATTATGAAAAAGGAAATTGCAGAGTTTTTATCTGATTTAGAACCTTTTGTTTCGATACCGAAAAAAGAGGTCGAAAATATTTCCAAATCAGTAATGGAAGAAAAATATATCTCCGGATCAATGATTTTTGAGCGGGGGATAAGCAAAACAAAAGGGGCGTATATAATAAAAGAGGGGGAGTTGGAGCTTGATTTCGGAAAAGAGGGAGAAAAAAATACGGCGGCTTACCTTAAAGAAAAGGATATACTTGGCGGAATTTCGATACTGATGAATTCCGGCATAATGCCGCGCAATGTCCGCGCGAGTAAAGATACCGTTTTATATATAATATCCCAAAAAAAGTTTTTGGAACTTTGCGCCGGATACGATTCCTTTTATGAATATTTTGTAGATAGCTACGACGCCAGAATGCAAAACAAACATTACGCTTCGGTTGTAAAGACGGATAATGCAAAAAGAATGCTTGCAAATACCGCCCCTTTTTCTTTTATGCGGAAAGAGGATATAAATAAAACCGCTTTAATGTTATCTGTAGTAAGTTTTCCTAAAAACGTTTTATTATTTACCCAAAACGAATCAAAAATAGAGCATATCTATATATTAAGAAGCGGTTTGGCGACAAGGGGGAGGATAGAAGATAATAATAAAAATGAAAAAATTATGGAAAAAGGGGATATCTTCGGCGGCTATTCTATACTTGCAAATAAAGGGATAGCTTTTGAAAGTATAAAAATCAAAGAAAACGCCTCTTTTTACAAGCTTGCGCGCGAACATTTTTTAAACCTTTGCGATAAGTTTTCTATCATAACAGACTATTTTACCGATACTTTTGGGGAAAAAATTTTAAAAAAATCTTACTATTCATTAATTGACGGAAGCGTGGGAGCGGAAGCGGACGGTCTGGGAGCGTTTCATAATACCATCGGCAATATATGCAATAGAAACCTTATATTTTGCGAAACGGAAGATTCCATTCAAAAAGCCGCATCTATAATGAAAAATAAAAACTCCGGTTCCATACTAATTAGAAACAATAAACAGGAGTTTATAGGCATAATAACAGATACGGATTTAAGAAATAAAGTAGTAGCCGCAGGATACGATTTCTTAATGCCCGCGTCCTCCATAATGTCTTCTCCTCTTGTAAGCGTGTCTGAGCATTCCTTTATTTTCGAGGCTATTTTAAAAAGTATGCAGGGTAATAAAAGACATATCGTCATAAGCGATACGGACGGAAAAATAGCTGGCATAGCCACTCATAAAGATATGCTAACCGCCCGAAGCAAATCCCCGTTTTTATTTATAGAGAATATTTCAAAAGCCGATACTGTAACGCAAATAGCGAAAATTTATAACAGGCTGCCAAGAACAATTCATGATTTTATAAGCAAAGGAGCAAAGGCAAAACATATTACAAAGTTTGTTTCAGCCATAAGCGGCTCCATATTAGATAAGCTTATTGAATTTACAATAAAGGATATAGGAGAGCCTCCGGTAAAATTTGTATTTATGATCATGGGAAGCGAAGGAAGATATGAGCAGACCTTAAAAACGGATCAGGATAACGCCATAATATTTGAAGATGTTCCCAAAAGCGACGAAAAACAGGTTAAAGAATATTTTTTAAAGATGGGAAAAAAAGTATGCAATATGCTTGATAAAGCGGGTTATGCCTTTTGTAAGGGAAACATTATGGCAAAAAATCCTAAATTATGCGCTTCTATTTCTCAATGGAAAAACTATTTTAATTCTTGGATATATGAAGCGTCTCCTGAAGACCTTCTTTACGCCAGTATATTTTTTGATTTTAGAAAAGGCAGCGGAGACGGCGAACTTATAAAGGAGCTAAAATTTTTTTTGTTTGATTCTTTAAAAAACTGGTCCGGTTTTTTTAGACGCCTTGCCGAAAACGCTTTATATTTTAAGCCGCCTCTTAATCTTTTCAGACAGTTTAAGCTTGAATCAAAAGGGGAACATAAAAATTCTTTTGATATAAAGAGCGCTATGATACCGGTAGTCGATTTTGCCCGAATATACGCTTTGCAAAATTCAATTTGGGAAACCAATACTCACGAAAGACTTAATAAAATATATGATAAAAAGGTATTATCCCGTCAGGATTATAAAGATATAGATCAATCTTACGATTTTATGATGCAACTTAGATTTGTTCGGCAGGTAAAAGCTATAATTTATGAGAAAAAAGCCCCTGATAATCATATTAATCCTAATGATTTGTCCCGTCTCGAAAGAAAATTATTAAAAGAGATATTTAAAAAAATAGAAAGGTTTCAAGATGATTCTAGCTTGAAGTTTATGGGCATATAAAATTTGGGCGGATAACTGCGTATTTTGCATGTTTGCGGCGTTGAAAATTTTTTTTCGCCTTGCAAACGAAGAAACTACTTGAAAAAAGAAAACTGTAAACCGCCATTATTAAAAAATATTTAAACAAAAAAAATGCTTAAATCTCGGCGCATAACAAAAAAGTTTATCCAACGTAGAAATAGGGCAAACTACGAAGTTATCCGCCTAAATTAAGTGAAAAAAAGGCTTTTTTACATAAAGTAAAAATATTTGACTTTAGTTTGTCAATTCTATATATCTTCAATTTAAGCTTTGCTTTTAATAATAAAACAAAATTTCTACGATTACGTCAAAATCGAAAACAATTATAACAAAAACAATAAAGGGATTTCTCCCTTTACTCAACGGAACAGACTTCCTATTTCACATGCGGTTTTACCGCTTAATTTCAAAAATCGCTTTTTTACTTATAAGGCAAAGCGGGTAAAAGTCTGATAAAACAAGGAGGCGGTGATAAAATATTCATCAAAAAATAATAATTATTGATTTTAAAATTTTTTTACAAATGAACCGGAAAAGAAAATAAGCAGATAAAAACAGCAAAGATTCGGAGAGAGAAATGAGACTGATAAAACGTTTTTTTATTGTTATTGCATGTATCCTGTTTTGCGCGGTTGGAACCGAGGCAAGCGCGGTTACAATTGAATCTATCAATCCAAACGAAAATATATTCCAATATATCAGAAGAATTCAAGGGAGCTTTGATCAAACCCTTTATCAAAAAATAGTAGGAGCGGCAAACGAGTTTAAAGAAGGCGACCAAGCTTTAGGGCTTGCCGCTGCAAATGAAATTTCCCGCTCAAACGCCAGAATCCTTTTATCCAATACAAAAATAAAAGATATTCATAATAATCCATTATTTAAAGATAATCTTCAAGAATTAATCTGGAAAACCACAGATGCCTCTCAATATAACAAAATCAAAGAAAAAACATTGCAAGAAATTAAAAATTTTCTGCTTGCAAAGTCGGAATCGGATATTAAAGGCATAATGGACGGCTTAAACAGCGACGCAATCGGATGCGTAGTCAAATTAATGTCCAATCAAGAGTTAATAATTGTAGGGCAAAAAGTTTTCAATCCGCTTCCCGGAAGTAAAATCGGAGCAAAAGGGTATCTTGGGGCGAGAATCCAACCTAATTCGCCTACGGACAATCCGGAAGATATAATATGGCAGGTTTTTAACGGATGGAGTTACGCTACCGGCGATTTGACGCTCGGAACAAATCCTGTTTCCGATTCCGTTGAAAACATTGCGGCTATTGAAAAAATTCTTAAAGATGTTTTAACAACCTTCGGCATAGATCAAGTTATGCCTTGGTGCGTTCTTGCCCATATAGACAAACAGGCGGAGGTTGAAAAACAATATCCCGGACAAACAGCTTTATGGTTTCAGAGTTTGGCGGGATGCGATCAGGCAAACCAAACCTTTGATCTTACAATAGATAAAATGATAAATTACGCAAAAATGCGTAAGACAAAATTCGGGCTTTATTTTGAAACAGGGCAGGGGGCGGATTTTACCAACGGCGCAGGCAACGGCTTCGACATGGTTCTTCACGAATCCAGAAAATACGGATTTGCAAGAGCTTTGACAAAAGAGGTTGAAAAAGTATCTGATAACGGCAAAGTTTGGAATCACTTAAATGACGTAGCGGGATTTATAGGACCAGAAATATTTAAAACCCGCGAGCAATTAGTTCGATGCTGCCTCGAAGATATAGTATTAGGAAAACTACACGGATTATGTTTAGGATTAGATATATGTTCTACCCTTCATATGCCGGTAACCCTTGACGATCTGGATTGGTGCATAGATCAAATAATGCCCGCAAACCCCGCATATCTTATGGGGCTGCCAACCAAAAACGATCCGATGTTAAGCTATCTTACCACAGGTTTTCAAGATCATGTTCGGATTAGAGAAAAATTCGGGTATAAAGTATCGGATGCAATGTGGGAATTTTTTAAAAAAATTAAAATCGTAGATAATAACGACAAATATACCGAACATTTCGGAGATCCTATTTGGGTTTATTATCAATATCTTTTGGCAAAAGGAGACAAACGCTCCAAAGAGCAAATATATGCCGAAGGGGAAGCCGCAATTAAAAGAATTGAAGCCCGGGGCGTTCCGATTGCAAGAGGTTACGGAAACAAGCCTTGGGAATTAAATCCGGAGCTGAAAGAAAAAATTCGGGCGCTTTACGAGGACGCCAAAATTTCCCTTAAAGCCGCATTTACGCCGCAATTTATTGAAACAATTCCAAACGCGTTAGTAATCTCTACCAATTCGGAAAATCGAAGCGATTACATTGCTCATCCTCCTACAGGGGAAACCCTATCTCCGGGCGCAATCAATGCGTTGTATAAATTGCGAAAATCGTGGCAAAACAGTATGCCAGATATTCAAATCGTAATATCAGACGGGCTAAACGCAAGGGCGCTTATGGATGAAGGACATCTTTTGCCATACCTGCAAACCGTAAGAGAGGAGCTTGCTTCCGCCGGATATACGATAAGCGAAAAAAATATATTATTAGAATCAGGACGAGTTCGAGCAGGGTATAAAATCGGCAGCCTTCTTTACGGAAAACAGGGAACTGACAAACCGAAAGTCATCCTTCACGTAATAGGAGAAAGACCCGGAAGCGGACACCATAATTATTCAGTTTATATTGCCGCTCCAACAGCCGAAACATGGGCAAAAAACGGAGTGGATCACGATATTGCAAGAGTGGTAAGCGGCATTTCGGACACTGCATATAAACCTGAAGATGCCGCAAAAGAGACCTTAACCATAGTAAAAGAGATGACCGCAAAATAACCTTTAAAACCTTCCTCATACGTTAAGCCGCTTTTAAAACAATAAAAGCGGCTTGCCTTTTTATCTTTTCCTTTTTTTATAAATATCTATCAATAAAACCGAAAGGTTAAGCAAAAAGTTTGACTTTAAACTATCGCTTATTTATATATTATTAAAGAAATCAAATTAAACTGTAAAAATAATTTAAATTAAAATTGATAAGATTATAAAAGCGCTTCCTCTTGAAGATTATAAAATTGAAATAATTACAAGCGGAGGCATTCCCGGAATCTTTGACGTAAAGCCGTATTTAAACGGCGGGCTTTTAAGGCGCTTGCAGACAAATCATATTTTAAGCTTGTTAAACCTGATCATCATGGCATTAAATGGACAAAAGAGCAGAATTTTAGCTCCGATACCATTATATATAATATGCAAAATGGGCGGCAAAAAAAGTTATAGATTTAGTGTTATATAGGAGTAATTGAAAAAATGTATTCACAAATAATAAATACTGTTGATCTCAATCACTATGCAACGGGGCGGGAGAGCCAAGCCGTAATTCCTGAATTAATCTATTTATTGGTAAGGCAGTCAATATCCAACCCTTCTACATGCCGTATTCCTTATGGAGAGGCAATAAATAAACCGGAATGGGACGGAATAGTAGAAACCGATAAAGGCTTTCGCGAATTTGTACCGGACGGCAGATCATATTGGGAGATCGGAACAGGCAATAATCCAAAGGCAAAATTTGCCGAAGACTTTAATAAAAGAACAAAGCAGGTTGCCGAAACCGATAAAGCTAATGCTTCTATTATTTTGGTTACTCCCCGTTCATTTCCCAAGCAAACAGAGTGGATAGATAAAAGAAAAGATAAGGGATGGCGAGAGATCAAAATTATTGACGATGTTAAACTTGCAGATTGGCTGCGAGGGTTTCCTGCATTAGTAAGATGGATGGCAAAAAAAATAGGAATTTCAAAGAATATCGGAGGATTTTTTACGCCTGCAGAACACTGGGAAATAATTCAATCCCCAAAAAAAGAAGATGATGATCCGCCAATTCCGCCTGAAGTTTTTACGGTCGGCAGAGAAGATGCTTGCTCGGCTTTGCAGAAATTACTCGAAGGCGTCTCTAATAAATTGCCTTTTTTTGCCGAAAGCCGAAAGGACGTAAAAGATTTTGTTTCAGCTTATCTTGCCTCGCTTGATAATGAAAAACGCCGTTACTTTAGCAATAAATGCTTATTCATTGAAGATAAAGAAACATGGCTTTCGATTTCCGAAATCGTTAAATCGCATATATTGGTTGCTAATCCCAAACTGGGGTTAGATTCGGAAAATATGGATTTTCAAACAATCGCGACAAACAAAGGGCATTCGGTTATAATACCAATATTCGGCGGGTTATCTGTAGAAAATCAAAAAATTGTAAGGCTGCGAAGCCCCGATAAACATTCAATTAAACAAATTTTGCTTAATAAAAACTTTTCGGAACTTCGAGCAGAAAAGATGGCGGCAATCGGAGCGCATTCTTTATCCGCATTGCGAAGATATATGGCAGGACTTGGAACGGCGCCGCCTTATGCTAACCGCGACAATGCCCGTTTTCTTGCGGAAGCCGGATTAATCGGACAATGGGACGGCAATAATCCCGACGACATAGCCGCTTTGGAGCATTTATTGGGAAAAAGTTACGGGGAGTGGATCGGGATAGTTAGAGCCGAGACTTTACGCTCGGACGCTCCCCTAATTCAATATAATGAAAAGTGGCGAATAATACCGCGCCAAGAAGCATGGGATTATTTAGGGGCGCAATTATTTGACAAAGATTTAGAACGTTTTAAAGAAACCGCCTTAAAAGTTTTGGGGGAATACGACCCTCAATTTGATCTTCCTAAAAAAGAGCGATATATGGCTGTAATACATGGAAAAACTTTAAGCTATTCCTCAATAATCAGAGGAGGAATTGCGGAAACTTTAGCTCTTATCGGAAGCAGACCAAAAGCCTTATCTTCCTGTTCTGATGAAAAAGCTAATACAACGGCAAATCTTATAGTCCGTAATATTCTTAATAATGCCGATTGGGAAAGATGGCAAGCTTAGAACGATTACTCCCGCTTATTGCGGAAGCCTCGCCCGAAGAGTTTTTAAAAGCCGTAGAAGCGGCTCTTATAGATATTGAAAAAAGTCCGTTTCATAAAATTTTTGCTCAAGAATCAAGCGATGGCATTGCCGGAAGGAATTACATCAGCGGCTTGCTATGGGCATTAGAAGGTCTTGCTTGGCATTCCGACTATTTGACTCGGGTAATTCTTATCTTCGGAGATTTGGCTTCTATAGACCCCGGCGGAAATTGGGCAAATCGCCCGCTAAATTCTTTAACCGATATTTTGCTGCCTTGGCATCTTCAAACCTGCGCTAATATGAAAAAGCGAATTGCGGCAATAGAAACTTTGATAAAAGAACATTCAAAAATCGGTTGGAAACTACTGCTTACATTACTTCCGCGCAGTCATGGAACAACTTCGGGATGCCGTCGTCCGATCTGGCGCGACTTAATTTCGCCCGATTGGAAAAATATAGTTACTACGAATGAATATTGGGAGCAAATTACTGTTTATACTGAAATGGCAGTTAAAATTGCACGGTCGGATAGAAAAAAGCTTAATGAATTAATAAATCGCATTTCCGATCTATCCGATCCTGCCCGAGATAAGATTATAAATCATCTTACTTCGGAACCTATAATTAATCTGCCCGAAATAGAACGTCTGCCTATTTGGGAGACTTTAAATAATATAGTTAGAAAATACCGGAAGTTTTCCGATGCGCAATGGGCAATGTCTGAAAATGTTCTTATTAAAATTGAAAAAGCGGCTGACGCTCTAACGCCAAATTCGCCGGATATACGGTATCGGTATCTTTTTGGCGAGCGTTATTATAACTTATATGACGAAAAAGGAAATTATGAAGAACAAAAAAAGCGTCTTGAAGATATTCGTGAAAATGCTTTGACAAAAATTTTGGATACGGGAGGAATATCATATCTGCTTAATTTTGCGTTAAATGTTTCCGACCCATTTCAAGTGGGATTTACGCTTGGCAATATAGCTTCAAATTCCATTGAAAAAGAGATTCTTCCGAAGCTTTTAATAAGCAAAAACGAATTTGAAAAAAAATTAATTAAAGGCTTTGTATGGAGTAGATTTTGGAAAGAAGGGAAAAAATGGGAATGGGCGGATAATCTATTGACAAATAAATGGAACGTTGCTCAAAAAAGCGTATTTTTAACTCTGCTTCCATTTGAAAAAGAAACATGGATGCGCGCAAATAAACATCTTAAAACGGACGAAGGGTTATACTGGCAAAATAGTTCATTTTATCCGTCAAAAGATGAGCAGCATTTTACCGAATGTATTAAAAAATTTATTCAATATAACCGCCCTAATGCGGCAATCCGGTGTTTAGGGCATGTAACCTATAAGAAGAAAGATTTTAATGCCGAATTTACAACTCTTGCAACAAAAGCCCTTTTGGGACTTATTAATTCTAAACATCCTCAAAAAGAGTTAGATCAGCATAGAGTCATTGAACTTATTATAAAACTTCAAAAATCTCCCCATGCTAATATTGATGATCTGTTTATTATAGAATGGAATTTACTTAACCTGTTAGATCAATTTTCGGAAGGCTCTCCTAAGACTTTGGAAAACCGTCTTGCATCCGACC
The DNA here is from genome assembly GCA_029939135.1 of Desulfobacterales bacterium. Taxonomy (GTDB): domain Bacteria; phylum Desulfobacterota; class Desulfobacteria; order Desulfobacterales; family JAFDMD01; genus JAFDMD01. Next base: position 23,865 of record JAOZTP010000002.1, on the reverse strand, counting down.
CTAAGTTTTTTTGCGAATTAATCGGGTTGGTATTTTTGTCGGAAAAGGAAAAAGAGAATAAAAAAGAGCCTACGGAACAGCGGAAAAATCTGGCAGAACAGGCTTATAAACTTTTGGATGAATGGAAAACTCCGCCCGGAACACAGCCGGACGGATCTTTTGACCCTGCCTCTTTTAAAAATTGGCTTAAAGAGGTAAAACAGAGCGCTAAAGATACGGGGCATCTTAATATGGCTTTATTACAAATAGGATGCGTATTAATAAATGCCATAGCTACGAATAACCTTTGGATTCATCCGGTAGTAGCCGAAGCGCTTAACAATAAAGACGCCGAACAGATGAGATTAGGATTTACTACTCAACTCTTCAATAGCAGAGGGGTTTGTATATCTGACGGCGGTAAAAACACTTTGGAGCTGGCTAAAAAGAATCGAAAAAAAGCGGAACAACTTGACGAACAAGGATATTTCAAATTTGCCGCGGCTATGCGAGACTTTGCCTTATCTTATGAAAGACAGGCGGAGGAGGAGGCGTCAAGCGAAATCTATGATAAAATGTTCAATAATACATAGTAATTTTATTGTATAGGCTTAAAAAGCAAAACAAATTACGAGCAAAACAAACAAAAAAAATAAAATGACCTCAGACAACAAAACATATAAAAGATACAATATTATCCGTTATAAAAACAACGGCATAACCAAAGATAAGCAAGACTTTGTATTAGAAGAGCCGCTTCTTATAACAATAGAGGATACGCCCTATTCAACGCTTATGAGAACTTGCGGAAACGAAATTGAACTTGCCGCAGGCTTATGTCTTTCCGAAGGAATAATTAAATCGCATAAAAATATTGCCTCTATCGATTATTCCGATAAAAACCGGATCACCGTTAAACTTACGGATAAGAATAAAAAAAGCATACTTAAAGGTTTAGAACAAAAAAGGCTTGTTAATCAATCCGGCGGAGAAATATCTTCAAAAAACAGGATAGATAATCTTATAAAAAATATTAATATTGCAGACCATAAATTTAATGTAACTCCGCGACAAATAAACATAAGTCTTGAAAAGTTTTTAAATCGTCAAAAGTATTACGCCAAAACAAGAGGAACCCATGCGGTTATGTTTTTCAATTCAAACCTTGATATAATCTCGCAAGGAGAGGATGTGGGGCGTCATAATGCAATGGACAAAGCAATAGGCTTTTTGCTCCTTAAAAATAGAATGGCGGATATGCGGCTTGCGGTATTATCATCCAGAATTAGTTTTGAAATAATACAAAAAGTCGCAAGAGCAAAAATTCCTATATTAATAAGCTTATCAAACCCTACTTCAATAGCGGTTGAAATAGCCTTAAAACTTAATATAACCATTATAAACATGGATAAACAATCAGGATTTATTATTCCGGCGGGAAAAGAGCGGGTTATATATAAAAATGTTTAACATAATGAACGCTTGTTATTAAAAATATTAAAACGGAAAAAAGAATAATTATAAAAACAATAAAAGGATTTCTCGCTTTGCTCGACAAGACAGGCTTTTTATTTTTGCTTGTCATTTCGACGAGCGCGGCGAGGAGAAATCTCTTAATTAATTGCAATAAAAAAAAATATGCCGCTTTATCCCTTAATTATAACCGACGGGAACTCTTCTTCTATCTTCCTTTTTTCCTTTCCTGCTTCCAACAATAAAGGCTTTGGATTTTGTATGATTTTGACTTTGGAAAAGATTTTTAATAATGTTGGGTCTTGCTTCGCTCAACACAACTCACATAATACGCATGTTTTTTTAATTGGAAAAAGAATAATTAAAAGGCGTTGCATATAACAAAGTGGTTTGTTCAAGTTCAAGGCGAAAAAAGTTTTTAACCGCAGGAATACATGTAGTATTTCGAGGATTAAAAACTTTTTTCAAAGCCGAAATTGAGCAAATTACAAAATTATGCAACGCCTTTTTTTAGAAGTAAAACTTTAAGCCTCCGGTAACCGAATTCGCAATATAGTTCTCTTTTATGTCTATATCGTAATTCAAAAATAAGGAGAATTTTTTTCCTTTATACGAGGTCAGTCCGAGTCCTATATTATAGGTTTCGGCGCCGGCATCGTAGCCTTCTATTTCAAATGTTCCGTAAGATTCGCCTAAATCCGCAAAGCTTGCTTTAATCTTATCTGCGGTATCGCATAATTCATGCTTCCAGATAAACTTTAAATGAGGCAAATGTTTCCATTGCCCGTAATCAAACCTTTTTCCTATTGACGCCCCAAGCCCGGTCATAAAGGAGTTGGAATCTGTCGCCTCTATAACAAGGGCTGCGGAGGAGCCTGTTTCGGTAAAGGAATCTTGCTTATAATGCGAATATTGAACTGAGGCTATAGGAGTAAATGTAAAAGCGTTTAATTTAATAGGATATCTCGCTTTAAGAGAAGCGCTATATTCGTCCGCTCTGTAATCGCCGGTTGCGGTTTCGTTAAGAATAGAAATTTTTCTTTCCATTGTATAATTATGGTTTGAATATGATAATATTGCGTCAATATAATAGCTTTCCGGAGCGTAGCTGCCGTATAAGCTTAAATTTAAAGTGTCGATTTCCCCTTCGGAAGAAATATCGTCATAATCTATTGTAGATTGAGAAAACCCTCCGCTAACTCCGTAAAGTAAAACGCTCTTTAAATAATCTTTACCTACGCTAAATCCTTGAGTATCGGTTTCAAATCCAAACTTGCCGTCGTCCGCATCGTTTTTAGAATTAAGGTATATGCCTTTAACCCACAAGGAATTAAGCGGAGTATCCGCCTGATTTGAATTTGCGTAAAGTATTGGGAAAGCGTCGGATGCAAGACCTGCGATCAATTTTGGCATTCCGTATCCTATCCATCTATGATGAATTCCCAATCTTGAAGATACGTTTAAATTTTGAGCTGAAACATTCTGTTGGCTTGCGCCAATGGCGGAGGCTACAGTCTCCGGCGAAAGAGTATCTATCGCTTTGATTACGTCTTCGGCGGTAGATAAAGAGATTAAAGCGTTAATTAACAGAATTTCTTTCTCCCGCCTCTATAGCTTGTTGAATATAGTTTCCTTGAGAGATATTATTTGCGGTTATCGGAGTAGAGGCGTTTTCCATAGCGGTAAGCAATGGCACGTTAATTTTGTTAAGCCATACTTCATTTGCTACCGTGTAATCCCCTTCAAATTCAAATAGCGCGCTTGTGGAAAGAATAGAAGCAAACTCGCCTGTGCGAATTCCTGTGGCGTCTAATATTTTTTGCGTCCAGTCATAATCAAGATAGCTTGCCAGCGGATTAACAATCAGTGTTCCGCTGGTTATATTTGCATTTCCGGTAATTGCGAATAAATCTGCGCTCTCGTTATCTACGTCTATTAATAATCCCCCTGCACTTTGAGTAAAGTTGCCGGCATAATTAAGAGTCCCTATGGAATTGGGGCTTGTAATTCCCAAAGCTCCCGCGCTTGCAAGGCTAATCGGCGCGGTAATTGTTCCGTTAAGATGCAATTCGCCATTATTAATATTAATAGCCGTTGCGCCGGTTATTGCGCCGGTTAAATCCCAAGAGCCGGATTCCTCTTTATTAATGGTTTCAAAATTTACAATGTCCTGATCAAAGGATCGAATTGCAGTTCCGTTTAATGTGAAAATGTCAGTATCGGCTCCCCCGTCAATAGGCTTATCAAAATTCAGCGCGCCGGAAGTAGTGAAGTTATCGTATCCTTCTCCCATTGCTATAGCGTTTGTTCCGGTTGTCGTAATTGTAATACTTCCATCATTTGTAAAACTATCGTCGTCCGCGCCAAAAGTTATGCCATCATTAGTAGAGTTAATATTAATTATGCCGGAAGTTTTATTCTCAAATGTGTTGTATCCTTCTCCTAATTTTATGCCCTGTTGGGCGCCGCTGTTAACCGTAACAGTTCCATCATTTATAAAACTATCATTGCCAGCGCCGACGTCAATAGTATTATTGGAATCCAAAGTTCCGGAATTGGTAATATTATCATCTCCAGCGCCCATTTCGATACCGATACCACTTGTGCTTGCAACTGAAGCATACCCTGAGTTTGTGAAGTTATCGTTGCCCGATCCAAAAATTATGCCCGGTTCAGCAAGCGGTAGAGGTAACACTAATACGGGCGACAGCTTGATTATAAAGCGCGTTGTTGCCTTCGTGAAAATCTATGCCTGCGCCTACGCTTGAAACTGTAATATTTCCTGCGTTTATAATAGTATCGTCGCCGGTATCAGCGCTTGCGCTTGCATCTATACCGATACCGGGTGCGCTAGTAATATTAATTGTGCCGATTATGGTGTTTGTGTAGTTATCGCTTCCGTTGGTCATTGTTATCGGGGTAGTTACTGGGCTTGGGGTTATCGGGTTTGAGTAATCATTCGCTCCCGCAATGCCAGCTCCGATAAGTATAAATAAGATAAAATAATAAATTCCTTTTATCTTCATACTTAATTTCTCTTTTTATAAAAATTTTATTAATATGTTAACATAGTTTTTTAACGGCAAAGCATGTATAAAATGCCGTTTTAATTTTAAATTATCAATGCAGTATGAGCGCCAGACAAGCCTGTTAAAAGAAACTCCATTCAGATAGAAATTGATACAAATTGGACAAAAATAGTTAATATATACATTAATATTATTATAAGTCAAAAAAAATATGAACAATTCAATGATTATGTTTGCGGGGAGAATTCATTTCGCGTATTTACATAACCTGTTTGTTCTGCTTCCAAGGCGGTGAAAACTTTTAATCTTAAGCGCTTCAAGGATTAAAAATTTTGCCCAACGCTACAAACAGGCAAAAAAAGCGGTTCTTTAACGGGAATTATTTATTCTTGACACGTAAATACAACATAGCTATAAAGTAGTTACTTTTTATATAACCTTCTATTAATAAAAGGGAAAAAATAAGCAAGTTGGGTGAAGCAAAGCTCAACCCAATCTACTAATAAAGGGGAAAAAAATGAGATATGCAGAAACCGGATTTAATCTCGAAATTGATCTAACATTAGGAAATATCGAAAGGGTAGCTACGGATCCTGCCGATACCGAACTTTATCTCGGAGGGCTCGGCTCTAACGCCAAAATATTATGGGACAGAGTCCCGCCGGAAGTTAAGCCGTTTTCTCCCGATAATCTATTAATATTTTCCGCAGGACTTTTATGCGGAACCCCAGCCATAGGCTGCAACAGAACCATAGTTTCTACAATATCGCCGCAAACCGAATTAATGGCGTTTTCTATGATGGGCGGGTTTTTGGCGCCGGAATTAAAATATGCAGGCTACGACAAAGTTATACTCCGCGGAAAATCTCCAGACCTTGTTTATTTATGGATAAATAATGACAAAGTTGAAATAAAAGACGCCTCTCATTTAAAAGGGAAAGGGGCTATAGAGACTGCGGAGATAATCAAAAAGGAGTTAAACCAGCCTAAAGCTCAAGTAGCCTCTATAGGGACGGCTGGAGAAAACAGAGTGTTTTTCGCCTCCATAGAGCAGGGCAGATCAAGCGCAAGCAGAGGCGGACTCGGCGCGGTTATGGGAGATAAAGGCGTAAAAGCGGTAGTCGTTCGCGGAACAAAAGATGTAAATGTTGCAAAACCGGAAGAATTCATGGAACTTTGCAACGAAGTTATGGAATATATAAAATTTCGAGAAGAAAATCCTATACCCGGAGTAATGCCGATTTTGGCGGGGCTCGGCTCGCCTCAAGAGATGAAAATACATGATGAAAAATGGCATACCGAAAACTTTATGTGGGGAAATTCGCGCGTTCGTCGAAAAGGCTTTTGGACCGAAGATACAGCAAAAGCATGGACAAAAACAATGAATGACGCGCAAACAAGGCTTATAAGCTGTTACAACTGCCCGATGAAATGCGGCGCGACTCTCACCCTTCCGGGAATGCCTACATACATGATGAAATGCTTTTCCAAACTTACCTATACAATGGCGGCAATGTCCGATCTTGATTTTGGATTAAAAATCGCTCAAATAGCTACGGAACATGGCGTTGACAGTTTTTCCGCTCCGCAGGTTATGGCGTTTGCATTGGAACTTTACGAAAACGGCATATTAAAGGATAAAGATTTTCCGGGCATGCCGAAAGATAACGAAGGAAGATTCTATTGGCTTCTCGATAAAATAGTAAAAAGAGAAGGAATAGGGGATATACTGGCGGACGGAACATATTGGGCGTCAAAAAAAATTGGCGATGGAGCCGAAGAATACGCTCATAACAACATCAAAAAACATGAGCAACTGCCGCTTAAATTATCCATGTTAAATCCTATATACTTTCTTATGTATGCTACCGGCGAAAAAATTAATATCACCCAAATAGAAGGGCAGTTTCCGCAAGCGCCATTTCCGAAAAGAGAACAAAGAGAAGCGTTTGTAAAGGACTGGTTCCATGTTCCGGACGAAAAATTCAAACAATACTTTTTAGATTGGGAACTTCGCGGAGAAAATTCGATACCCTTTTATCCGACCGTTGAAATGACCTGCGACATAGTGGATTGGCAGGAAAAAATGCATTACATAGACGACGCTTTGGGAATGTGCGCTGGCTTATCCTCATTTCCGTTAAAACCTCCTTATCATATACATAATTATCCAAAATTTATATCTGCGGGAGTCGGAATTGATATGGACGAAGAAAAATTAACCGCCGCCGCAAAAAGATACAGAACCCTTATAAGAGCTATCAATATAAGAAGAGGAATGAGAAGAAAAGACGACAAGCCGCCGAAAAACCATTGGAAAAAAAGATTTCCGGAATTGGAAGAAAAGCTTTTAGACGAATATTACAAACTTAAAGGATGGAATCAAGACGGAATCCCTACCGAAGAAAGCTTAAACCAACTCGGTTTAAATTATGTTAGCGAAGATTTCATAAAAAGAGAGATTTTGCCGAATAAAAAAGGTCAAAAAACCGAACCGAATAAAAGGGAGGTATAAACCTTGAAGGTTGAAAAAGAGAAAAAAATAATAAAAAGAATAAAAATAGACGCTGATAAATGCAACGGCTGCAAAGCTTGCGAAATGATATGCTCCGCTTTTCACGCTTTGCCGAAATATAGTTCCAATAATCCGGCAAGGGCGCGTATTCGGGTAATCCGTGAGCCATTGGCGGACATATACATTCCTGTTTATGCGGGGGAATATACTCCGGCGGAATGCGCCGGCAGAGACAAATATATAATAGATGGAAAAGAGTATGAGGAATGCGCCTTTTGCCGAGCATCATGCCCTTCAAGAGAGGAATTTAAAGAGCCTGATTCCGGACTTCCTTTAAAATGCGACATGTGCGAAGGAGAAGATGAGCCTTTATGCGTTAAATGGTGCATAACGGACGCTTTGATTTATGAAGAGGCGGAGGAAAAAATTGAAAATACGCTTATGTCCGACGAATTGGAAACAGGATTAAAAGCTTTGGCAGATAAATACGGATTAGAGCAAGTAATAGATTCTATAGCTCAAATCTCCGTAAAGTCCGCGGCATAACGAAGCAGTTTGCCCGTTTGCGGCGTTGAACATTTTTTTTAATCCTCGAAATACTACATGTATTCCTCCGGTTAAAAAAAATGTTCGCCTTGCAAACAAACTGCTTCGTTATGCAGATAAATTTTGACCGAATACGAATATAAATGAGGGAAAACCCGTATGGCTATGTTTTTGTTTGTCATTTCGACAAGCGTAGCGAGGAGAAATCCCTTAATTGAAATTGCAAACAGATGAAACGTTTAATATTCTATTTTAACCGTAGGAATATATATAATATTTCAAGCGAAATTTAAATAGAGGAAAAAAGTGGAAAATTTATCCGATTATAAAGAAATATCAGATATGATAAAAGCAAGCGGAGGCGAAGCCTTTAAAAAATGCTTTCAATGTGGATTATGCGATATAGTATGCCCGTGGAATAAAGTCCGCCCTTTTAGCATGCGCAAAATAGTTCGGGAGGCGGCATTCGGCTTTACCGACATAGAAAGCGAAGATTTATGGCTATGCACAACTTGCGGAAAATGCCCGACTCATTGCCCCCGAGATGTTCAACAAATAGAATCCGGACTAGCGCTGCGAAAGATTGCCGCAGAATATGATATATTACCCGCTTCTGCCGCTCCAATTCGCGGAATAAGCGGAAGCCTTACCGGAGAAGGCAATCCGTTTAACGAAGATAGAAAAAAAAGGGGAGACTGGGCAAAGGAGCTTTCGATAAAAAAATTTGATGAGGAAACAGAACTATTATATTTTACGGGTTGTTATTACAGCTACGATCCGAGATTAAAAAAAGCGGCGGCGGCTACGGCAAAAATTCTTAAAAAAGCTGAAGCAAATTTCGGAATACTGGGCGAAAAGGAGAACTGCTGCGGGGAAAGCATCCGTAAAACCGGCGGCGAACAGCTATTTGAAAAATTGGCAAAAGAGAATATAAAAACATTTATAGACAACGGCGTAAAAAAAATTCTCGTATCCTCTCCACATTGTTATCATACCCTTAAAAACGAATACCCGGAATTTATGACAACCTTTGAAGTTATACATATTACCGAATATTTATTGGAACTTTTCAAAAATAAGAAACTGAAAATTAACAAAGAATATAATAAAAAGGTCGCATACCATGATCCCTGTTATCTCGGACGTCATAACGGCATATATAATGAGCCGAGAGAAATATTAAAACAGATACCGGAACTTAAACTGCTTGAAATGGAAGAAACAAAGGAAAATAGCCTTTGCTGCGGAGGCGGAGGCGGCAGAATTTGGATGGAGACATCCAAAGGAGAAAGATTTTCGGACATTAGATTACAACAGGCAATAGATGCCGGCGCCGAAGTATTGGTTACGGCATGCCCATACTGCGTAGCCAATTTTGAAGACAGCAAATTAACCGTTAAGGGAAGCGAACAGATAGAGATTAAAGAGATTAGCGAGGTAATTGCAGAGGCGCTTTAAAAACCTTAAAATAACTCAATTAAAAACTCAAAACCGGAGATGGAAGAGAGAAAAAAAATAGATAAAAACTCCATGAATAGAAATATTTAAACGGAAAAAAATAATGAATAAGAATCGACTAATAAAAGAAAAAATTCAAAAACTTTGTAAAACCGAAAAAAAGAATTATGCGGACGTAATGGTAGTAGGCGGAGGAATTAGCGGCATACAAGCCTCGTTGGATCTTGCGGGCGCTGGCTTTAAGGTTTATCTTATTGAAAAAGGTCCCGCTGTAGGCGGTAAAATGGCTCAATTGGATAAAACCTATCCTACCAACGACTGCTCCATGTGAATACTCGCTCCTAAACTGGTCGAGGTCGGCCGGCATCCTAACATAGAGGTTATAACATTTGCGGAAGTTGAAAACATAGAAGGAGAAGCGGGGAATTTTAAAGCAACCTTAATAAAAAAACCGAGATATATAATAGAGGAAAAATGCACTGGTTGCGCTACCTGCGTAGAATACTGTCCCGTTCAATACCCGGATAAATTCAATCAGGATATATCGGAAAATAAAGCGGTTCATATATATTTTTCTCAAGCAATTCCTTTAATCGCATACATAGATGAAAGCTGCCTTTATCTTAAAGAGAAAAAATGCCTTATCTGCGAAGGAGTTTGTAAAAATAACGCTATAGACCTTAATCAAAAAGAGGAGAAAGCAGAAATAAAAATAGGCGCCGTTATTTTATCTCCCGGATATGAAGCGTTTGATCCCGCAATAAAAGGCGGGTATGGCTACGGAGAGTTTCAAAATGTGGTTACATCTCTTGATTTTGAAAGAATTTTATGCGCAACAGGACCCTATGAAGGGGAAATACTGCGAGCCTCCGATAAAAAACATCCGAGTAAAATAGCCTGGCTTCAATGCGTAGGCTCAAGAAGAGTAACCGCCGGAGATAATCCGTATTGCTCTGCGGTATGCTGCGCTTACACTCAAAAACAGGTAATTTTAACAAAAGAACATAATCAAAACGCAGAATGTGTAATATTTCATAACGACATTCGCGCTTACGGTAAAGATTTTGAAACATATTACCAAAGAACCGAGAATTTTCCCGGAGTTAAATTTATCAGAAGCTACGCTTCAGTAGTAAAAGAAAATCCTCAAAATAAAAATATAATAATAAGATACGTCGATCCTAAAGACGGAGTAAAAGAGGAAGAATTTGATATGGCGGTGTTGTCTGTAGGATTAAATCCGCCGGCGGATCATCGTAAAATAGCCGAAAAATTTCAAATAAAGCTTAACTCTTACGGATTTTGCAAAACGGACTCATCCAATCCAATGCAGACGACAAGAGAGGGAATATTTATAAGCGGCGCATTTTGCGGTCCCTCCGATATTCCGGAATCGGTTTTTAGCGCGGGCGGCGCAGGCTCCCAATGCGGCGAACTTCTTAATTACAGAAGAGATAAACTTACCGAAGAAAGAATCTATCCGCCTGAAATCGATCAAGCCGAAAAGGAGCCGAAAATAGGCGTTTTTGTATGCCATTGCGGAGCAAACATAGGAAGAATCGTAGATATTCCTTCTACCGTTGAATACTCTTTAACCCTTCCTAACGTTGTTTATGCCTGCGAGCAGCTTTTTTCATGCGCTACAAATTCCGCAAAAGAGATAACCGAAGCAATAAAAGTGAAAGGGTTAAACCGCGTAGTTATAGCGGCATGCTCGCCAAGAACCCTTGAGCCGTTATTTAGAGATACCTTAAGAGAAGCCGGAATCAATCAATACTTTTGCGAAATGGCTAATATAAGAGAGCATAACTCTTGGGTGCATTCCAAAGAAAAGGAGGATGCGACCCAAAAAGCAAAAGATATAATTAAAATGTCTGCGGCGCGGGCGGCGCATCTTGAGCCTTTAAAGGAAATAGACCTTCCGGTAAATAAAACCGCATTAGTAATAGGCGGCGGAGTAGCCGGAATGACATGCGCTCTTTCCATAGCCAAGCAAAATCATCCCGTATATCTTATAGAAAAAAATAAAGAGCTTGGAGGCGTTGCAAAAAATATCTGTTACTTATTGGAAGATTTGGATATTAGAAATCATATGGATAATCTTATAAGCGAAATTTATAAACATCCTTTAATCCGCGTAAGAATAGAGGCTGACATAACCGAAGCTTACGGTTATGTGGGAAATTTTGAAACCAAAATAGAATATAAAAACCAAACCGAAAAAATAGAACATGGGGCGACGGTAATTGCTATAGGCGCGCAGGAATATAAACCGAAAGAATATCTTTACGGGAAAGATGAAAGGGTAGTAACAAATCTTCAATTGGAAGATTTAATAGATAAACGGGATAAAACCGTAATCAACGCAAAAAATATCGTAATAATTCAATGCGTAGGCTGTAGAAACGAGGATAGAAACTACTGTAGTAGAATATGCTGCTCCGAATCTATTAAAAACGGACTTAAACTAAAAGAGATAAACCCAAGCGCCGACATATACATTTTATTTAGAGATATAAGAACTTACGGTTTTAAGGAAGACTATTACAGGCAAGCCGCGGATAAGGATATAAAATTTATCCGCTACAAACCGGAAGCCGCTCCGGAGGTAAAAGCCATAGACAAAGGATTAAGAGTAGCCGCACATGATTATATATTAGACAGAAAAATTGCCATAAACGCGGATATAATCGGTTTGGCGGCGGCGGTTATTCCGCCGGAAGATAATAAAAAAATATCTCAATTATTTAAAGTTCCTTTAGGACCAGATAGTTTTTTCAAAGAGGCTCACGTAAAATTAAGACCCGTAGAATTCGGAACAGACGGAGTTTATCTTTGCGGAACAGCTCATTACCCGAAACATATATCCGAAACAATCAGTCAGGCTTACGGAGCCGCAGGCAGAGTTTTAACCCTGCTTTCTCGCGATATGGTTACGGTTTCCGGTTCCGTTTGCGAAGTAGATGAAAAAAAATGTATAGGGTGCGAAGCCTGCATATCCATATGCTCATACAACGCCATAGAATTACGCAAAACAAAACGAGGCGGAAAGGCTTTTGTTAACCCTATTCTTTGCAAAGGAGACGGACTTTGCAACGCAAAGTGTCCTACCGGCGCAATAAGTTTAAAACATTTTACGGATAAAGAAATCATAAGCCAAATAGAAGCGGCGGCATAATCAAAAACGGGGAAATAATAAAAGAGATTTTTTTAAATTATAAGCAAATATTATTTAATTGCAAAAAACAGAGACGTTCAAGTTTGTTTGCTTCGCTTTTGCTTGCCTCTTGGGATTTTCAACTGCGCTTTGCGCAACTTTCAAACAGTTTGCGTTTACGCAAAAAACTTTGAATATCTTGGAGATATAGCAAATCCTTAATTATAAAAAATAATGATAAAATTTTGTTGGATAGCAAAGTGATTTGTTCGTTTGCAAGGCGAAAAAAATTTTAACCGCCGCAAACGGGCAAATTATGAAGCTATACAATGAAATTTAACTAAAGGAGATATAAAGATAATGAGCTCCAAACATAAATTCAAACCGAGAATATTAGGTTTTGTTTGCCATTGGTGAGCCTACGGCGCCGCCGACCTCGCTGGAGTTTCCAGATTACAATATAATACGGAAATAAGACTTATCCGCGTAATGTGTTCCGGAAGAATCGATCCGGAATTTATAATAAAAGCCTTCTTAAACAAAATAGACGGAGTCTTTATAGGAGGATGCCGTCTTAACGAATGCAATTATACCACGCATGGCAATTATCATGCTCTAAATATAACCCTTTTATTGAAAAAAATAATGGAATATATAGGGTTAAACCCGGAAAGATTAAAAATAGACTTTATGTCTTCCGGCGAAGGAAATCTGTTTGCAGAAATTGTTAATAATTTTACAAACAAAATAAAAGAAATAGGACCGATCGGCAAAGCCGAAAAAAAAGACCCGAATATAATTGAAGATAAACTTAAAGAAATTTCAAAACTTATCCCTTATATTAAAATAGCGAAAAAGGAAAAACTTGAAACCATTCTTAAAGACCCCTCTCAATATGAAGATTTTTTTACCGCGGAGGAAATAGAACGATTATTTGCAGATGCCCCCTCATATTATATTACCCCGAATAAATGCAAAGCATGCGGAATCTGCGTTAAACAATGCCCTGTAGACGCAATAGACGGAGCAAAAAATATAATTCATATAATAGACCAGGGAAAATGTATAAAATGCGGAACCTGCATTAAGGCATGCCCGAAACGCTTTGACGCCATAGAAAAAATAATCGGCGCTGATATTCCGCCTCCTATAACCGAAGCCAAAAGGAAGATTATCCGAAAAAGTAAAAAGAAAAAGTAGTTTGGGCGTCGCTTCTCAAAACCCAACATAAACGGCTATCTGTTTGACAATAAAATTATTAATATTATTCAAGATATACAGACATGCACAATAACTTGTTAACGGGAAATTGCGAATGAATAAAAAAAAGTCGATAAATCTACAAATTTTTTTTGATAGCCTAACTCGTAACGCTATAGACTTTTTAAAAAAATCTGTTGATGAGTTAGATAAATCGCCAAAGTATTCAGTCATTCATTTTTGTTCTGCCATAGAACTATTTTTTAAAGCTCGTCTCCTGGTTGAACATTGGTCTTTAATAGTTGCAAAACCTGAGAATGCAAATCTTTCAAAATTTCAAGCAGGCGATTTCCATTCAGCCAGTATGAAGGAAACCATCAAGAGATTAAACAATATTTCTGGGGAAAAGATTGAAAATAAAGCGGAACAATATTTTGAAAGTGTTAGAAATCATAGAAACAAACTTATTCATTTTTTCCATGAAAAATATATAGTTAAACCAGACAATCTGACTCTCAAAGAAGTTATACCGGAACAGTATGCGGCGTGGTTTTATCTTCATTTGCTACTTATCAATCAATGGAAAGCGATTTTTAAAGATTACTCAGAGGAAATTGAAAAACTTAACCATTTAATGCAGCGCCATAAAAAATATTTACGCGCAAAATACGAAGAAATGAAATCTGCTATTTGCAAGGATAAAAAGAATGGCATTCAATATGAAACCTGCTATTTTTGCAGTTTTGATGCCGCGAAGGTGGATGATACTTATAATCCATTATTTTCTTGCACATGCCTTATATGTAATATGCGCAGTAATTTTTTAGTTATCGCTTGTCCTGAATGTAAAACAAATATTAAAGTTGAAGATTTAGGATGCGGCGAGTGTCAAAAGTGTGGGTTTGTTTCAGATGTTGATTTTCTTCTTCAAGAATTGTCCCCCGGTAGATATTATAAAGAAGAACCTTTAGAAGCTTATTGTGGCAACTGTGAATATTCAGCCGCTCCTTCTGCTATACCATTTGATAATTCCTATTTATGTCTTAATTGTTTAGAATTGCTTGACGAACCTGAACATTGCGGATACTGCAATGAACTGATAGCTGGACATGACTTGGAAAACTCATGGATTTATGGGTGTATTATGTGTGATGGTAGTTTAAATTGGAATCGGGATTGATAGCAAGCCTTTTGCAACGGAACGTAAAATATAATGAGCCTTTAGAGTAAAAAAGCGGGGCTGTTTGCTTGTAATATCAAAAATTGAATAAATCGGAGAAAAAAAAGAATGAGTTTCAAAAGCGCCACATGCTCTGGCAGAACAGGCGAACCGCTTACGGAATACAATTCCGAATATGAAGCGCAGCAGGGAGCGGATTACGCTAACATTGATTACGGCGCAAATTTTATCCCGTATAGATGCCATACCTGCGGATTATGGCACCTATCTCCTAAAAACAGGCAAACTCCCAGTATAATATGCGGAATCTGCGGAAAAAACCTCTATAAAACAAAAAAGGATGCGGAAAAAAGAGCGGCAATATTAAAAAAGGAACAAGGAGCGCGGCTTAGAGTTTACAGATGCCCATGTAATGATGGATGGCATCTTACAAAAAAGTAATAGTTAAAATATAATTGAAACTGACCATCCTAATAAAGAAAAATACCCAAATCAAAAAATAATGATTGTCAACGTAAAAGGTTATGCTTATTTGGTTCCTTATGTAGAAGAGGAGGACGGATATTTTTTAAAAACTATTATCCCTAGTAGAAAAGCTACAAAGAAATATTTTGGAGATTTTCAACTATGTTAAACGATTACGAAAACGAAATTTTACAGGCATATGAAAACGGAAAGCTTAAACCCAGCGTTTCAAAAACCGATTTTAAAACCATAGCCAAAAATACTATGAAAAAAAACAGAAAAATCAACATAAGAATATCCGAAAATGATTTGACGGCATTACAAAGAAAAGCGGCTTTTTAAAAGAGACGGTTTGAGTTGTTTGACGCATTATATCTAAAGGCTTTGCCAAAGCTTTTTATCTCTACGGCTCCGTTAATATCGGTTCTTAAAATTTTACATCCTATTTTTTTATAATTATTAATAACCTGAGTATGAGGGAAACCGTATCTGTTATTAAAACCTGAAGATATTACGACAAGCGCGGGCGAAGCCGCATTTAATAAAATATTAGACGAAGATGTTTTGCTGCCATGATGAGGCGCAAGCATTACTTGGGTTTTAAGTTTTGATCCGGCTGTTTTTACAAGCTCTTTTTCCGCTTTTTTTCTAATATCTCCGGTAAAAAGAAAGGAAAAATCTTTGTATTTTACCTTTAAAACCAATGAATTATTGTTTGTATCTCGCCATAACTGCTTTTTTTTAAGTTCGGCAAAATTTCTAACCGGATAAAGTATATCCAATTTAACGCCGTTTATGGCATGACTGCCATAAAGTTTTTGAAAATCTATATTTTTAATATTATTATTTCGGACGGCGTTTATCAAAGATTTATAACCTTTTGTATTTTTCGCTTCGTTATTACTCCATAAATTTTTTACAAAAAAGTTTTCCGCTATATAACTCAATCCGTTTATATGATCCGAATCTGGATGGGTTAGCGCTATTGTTTTAACGGTTCTTATTTTTTTTTTCCGTAAAAACGGAGCTACTATAGATTCGCCCGCGTCAAAGTCGGATTTGTCCGAAAAGCCGCCGCCGTCTATTAACATACATTCCCCTCTGGGAAATTCTATAAGAGCGGAGTTTCCTTGTCCTACGTCTATAACGGTAATTCTTAACTCTTGGCTTAAAAATCTTTCCTTTATCCAATATGCGCTATCCGCGCATAAAATAAGCGCCGCAAATAAAGCCGTGTTTTTGGCAAAATTTGATTTTTTTATGTTAAACAAAGAAATTGCAAGCGCATAAAAAGATAATATTTCAATTATGTTAGGAGTGATTGTTTTAACCGATACATAAGGTATTAAAGAAACTGTTTTTATAAACTCTATTGCGCCGGATAAAACAACCGCCGATATTGTTAAAAGAAAAAATGATAATTTTACGCTTAAAGGATATATAAATACCGCAGATAGCCCTATAGGAACCGATATGAAACCTATAACGGGAATTACTATAAAATTTGTAAAAGGTCCTATTACGCAAAGTGTATTAAAATTGTATAGTATAATAGGAAGGGTTCCTATTGTTGCAAAAACCGATATGAGAAAAAATATAAGGATTCTATTTTTATCTTTTACGCCTACTTTTTTAAGTCCGTAAGATATTGCAAAAACTGCGGTAAAAGAGAGTATAAAAGAGATGGAAAAAAGAGACGCCGGCTCTATTATTAAAATAATTATGCCGGATAAAGCAAGGCTGTTTAAAGTATCAGGCTCCTCTTCAAATATAAAAGAGTATAAAAATACCGTAGTCATAATAACGGCTCGTTGCGTGGAGGGGGACATTCCCGCAAAAAAGCCGTATATAACCGCTATTATTACGGTAAAAAAAGCGGCGATTTTTTTAACGGTTCCTTTTTCCGTAAAACTTTTAAATAATGAAAATATCTTTGTAAAAATAAAAAAGGATATAAAAACGGCTATTCCTATATGCAGACCGGATATCGCTAATATATGACTTGCGCCGGAATTGTTAAAAGCCTTTCTTATATCTTTGGGTATCTCATCCTTTTTTCCGGTTAAAAGGGCTTTTAATACCTGTTTTTCCTCTTTATACGGCAGCTTTTCTATTAAGTTGCAAAAGTTTTTTCTTAATCCGCTTATTAAATATTTTGATTCTTCGGCTTTTTTAATAATTTTAAGCTTCTCTTTATATACAAAGGAGCTTGCATAAATCTTTTTAAAAGCCATGTATCTTTCGTAATCAAATCCGCCGGGATTATGAAAATTTCTTATAGACCTGATTTTTGCGTTAAATTCTATTAAATCTCCTTGATATATTTTTTTACCTTTTTCGGTTATCCAACTAACGATTATTTTGCCGGAGATTGGAATCTTTTTATTATTTTTTTTAATAGAATTTACAGAAACCTCAAATTTGCATTTCTCTTTTTTGCATAACGGTTCCGAAGATACTACCCCTATAATAGTCTGCTTCTGTTTTAAATCGGCGTAATGATAAACATGATTTTTCGGTAGAATAGGGGAGACAAAAGGCTGAATAAGAAGGTAGCCAGATATTAAGGATAGACTGAATAATATAAGAGGGTTGAATAATTTTTTGTTTTGCTCAGTTTTAGAATTGTGCAAAAATTTTATAAGGCGGTTTTTAAAACAGGCAAGGATTACAATAAAGGATAGGCAGATTAAGACGAAATTTTTATAACCGCAAAGTTTTTCTCCTACAAGAATGCCGAATATAATTCCAACAAAAACAATAACGGCTGGTCTGCTTTTTATTCCGTCCATTTTATTCTAAACGGAGATTCTTTTTATATCTGCGCCCAAAGCGGAAAATTTTGCCTCTATATTTTCATAGCCTCTGTCAAGATGATAAATTCTATTGATTTCGGTTTCCCCTTTTGCCGCAAGCCCCGCAAGAACCAAAGAAGCGCTCGCGCGCAGATCGCTTGCCATAACAGGCGCGCCGGATAAAAATTTAACCCCTTTTACCATAGCTTTATTGCCGGCAACCTTAATATCTGCTCCCATACGATTCAATTCGCTTACATGAATAAGCCTGTTTTCAAATACGGATTCTTCGATCATACTTACTTTGTTTCCCAAACACATAAGAACCATAAACTGAGCCTGCATATCCGTAGGAAAACCCGGATAAGGAAGAGTTTTTATATCTACGCTTTTTATCTTTTTATTTCCTATCACCCTTATATTACTGTTTTTTATTATGATATTCGCTCCGGCTTCTTCTAACTTGTTTATAACCGCTTCCAAATATTTATGGTCGCATCCTTTAATAAGAATATCTCCATTTGTAACGGCAGCCGCTATCATGAAGGTTCCCGCTTCAATTCTGTCTGGCATAATCGAAACCTCCGCAGGTTTTAATTCATTTACCCCTATAATCTTGATTATCGGAGTTCCGGCTCCTTTTATTTTTGCGCC
Source organism: Desulfobacterales bacterium (assembly GCA_029939135.1). Lineage (GTDB taxonomy): Bacteria > Desulfobacterota > Desulfobacteria > Desulfobacterales > JAFDMD01 > JAFDMD01. Next base: position 5,414 of record JAOZTP010000002.1, on the reverse strand, counting down.
CATTTTATTTAAAACGTCCGCCAGCGCTATTACCTCCGGCTCTTTTGCGCAGTTTTTTAAAACGGTTGTTCCTTTTGCCAAACTTGCCGCCATCATAAGGTTTTCCACGCCGGTAACCGTAGGAAAATCAAAATATATGTCTGCTCCTTTAAGCCGACTGCAAGAGGCTTTTATATAACCGCTTTTAATTTCAATCTTTGCTCCGAGCGCAGTCAAACCTTTTAAATGCAAATCTACAGGTCTTGCTCCTATGGCGCAGCCTCCGGGCAAAGATACTTCCGCCTTTTTCAAACGCGCCAAAAGAGGCCCTAATACCAGAATCGAGGCTCTCATCTTACGAACCAAATCGTAGTCGGCTTTATGATTATTAAAATTTTCGGAATTTACGGACATGCTGTCTATACCGGTTTCAATTGCCTTTGCTCCGAGATTTTCCAAAAGAAAATTTACGCTTTTAATATCCTGAAGAGCCGGAACATTATTATATTTGCATGTTCCGTCCGTTAAAAGAGAGGAAATAAGTATAGGCAGGGCGGCGTTCTTTGCGCCGCTTATTTTTACCTCTCCTTTTAAAGACTTTCCGCCTTTTATTATTATTTTATCCATAAGCCTTTATATTTCCTGTTTTAATATCGACGAATAGCCAATTAAGCCTGTCAGCTTTTCTATTTTGCAGCCTGTTTCTATCCGTGCGTCCCGATTTTTATTATTCAATTGCGCCTATTTTATTGTTTCTTTTATATCTACTTGTAAAAATTTTTTTTGATTTAAATTTTATCCGCTCTTATTCTACAAATTATCAATATAAGCGCTTTTCTTTATCATAATAGGATGTTTTATGTTAGTAACCTAATATTTTATAGTCTGGTTTCGGTTTTACGATTGTTGCGTCCCAATACATTTCCCACCTCATAATGGATTAATTTTATATGGATTTTCGCTTGCTGTGGCAATTTCTCAATTAGCTAATAGTTCCTCTTTATGAAGTTCTATCCAAGCCTGAACCAATCTTAATTGTTGTTTAGGTAGGTTTTCTACAAGCATTTCGTCTTTTTTAATATTAATTGAGGCTTCAAATTCGGCATATTTTGCATGAATATGCGGTATATAATGATGTTTATTGTCAAGCGTATATATACGAATAATTATTCCATAAAACATTGAAATAATAGTCATAGCTTCTCCTTATTTATAATAAAGATTTTTATAATTTTTTTCGGGAAATATCAAGGAAGAAAAACAGAGATAATATCTATTTGTCATTTTGGATTTGTGAAATAAAAAAAAATATGATTTATTTTATATAAACAAAGTTTCATATATTATATTATTGATCAAAGGAGGCGACTAAATGAAAATTATAAAGTCCATATTTTTCTATCCGATGATGTGGTTAAGAAAACCTTTCCTATTACTCGGAAAGCTGCTTGGCGGTTTGATGTTTATTGTAGCAATTCTGTCTTTCTTTATTGAAAATTTCTTAAAAATTGTCTTTATGTTTGCAGGGTTTAGCTTTTTCTTTTTCCTGATGAATCATTTTTATGATCGCATTTTGCTATGGCTCAACCCCGAAAAAACCAATTTATATCTGTTCCAGTAAACATAAAAAGCTGTTTGAGAGGGATGCTTGCTTCACTCGCGCTCACGTTTTACATTTTTATTCTTTTGAAAGACAAACAATAAAACGCCTTGCCCTTTTTTCTGCATCTTCAACCAATCCGCCCGAAGCTTTTTGCAAAAATTACGCTTAAAAACTTGACTTATATTAAGCCTAATATTATCAACAAAAGCCGATTGTAATTTTACTAAAAATATAAATAATTCCAGTTTTGCATATTAAAAATGAATAACGAAGAAATATATAACGCTTTAATAGATATAGCCGACCGGATAGGAATTGAAGTAAAGGAGAAAAATTTAAAAACAGCTGGCATAAACGTAAAAAGCGGTTTATGTAAAATAAAAGGCAAGTATCTTTTTATAATGGACAAACATAAAAAACCGCAAGAAAAAATAAATATTTTATCCGCTTATATGGCTAATGCAGATTTGGAAAATATATATATAATGCCTGCGATAAGGAGACTTTTTGAAAAATATTAAAAATTTAACAATAGATAGTATAGACAGTTGGAACATAAAAAAAAAGGAGAAATTGATAATAGCCGGACCATGCAGCGCGGAATCTTACGAGCAGGTTATGGAAACCGCGGAAGAGCTTTCAAAATTTAACGTAAACGTATTAAGGGCGGGAATATGGAAGCCTCGCACAAGACCCAATTCATTTGAAGGGGTAGGCAAAACCGGTTTGAAATGGCTTAAAGATGCGGGCAAAAAGTTTAATATGCCTGTTACAGTAGAGGTTGCAAACAGCGGACATATAAAAGAGGCGCTTGATAACAAAATAGATATTTTATGGATAGGAGCAAGAACAACTGTTAATCCTTTTACGGTTCAAGAGATTGCAGATTCTTTAAAAGGAGTCGATATACCGGTAATGGTTAAAAATCCGGTAAACCCAGATATTGATTTATGGATAGGAGCGATAGAAAGACTTAACGGCGCCGGAATTAAAAAAATAGCGGTTATCCATCGAGGGTTTTCTTCATTTAAACAATGCGAGTATAGAAATATACCGGAGTGGGAACTGATTGTAGAACTTAGAAGAAGAATGCCGGAGCTTCCTATTATATGCGATCCAAGCCATATATGCGGAAACCGAGAATTGCTTTTATCCGTTTCGCAAACCGCAATGGATCTTTTATACGACGGTTTGATGATAGAATCTCATATAAACCCGGACGCGGCGTTAAGCGATTCATCACAGCAGCTTACCCCGAAAGATCTTAAAACTCTTTTGAATAATCTGCAATTTAAAAAAGAATATATAAAAGATGAAGAGTTCCATTTTGAAATAGAAAAAGTAAGAGATCAGATAGATGCGGTAGATTGCAAAATAATAGACCTTCTTGCCGAAAGAAAAGAACTTGCCGAAGATATAGGCAAAAAGAAAAAATCAAAAAAGGTTTCTATATTTCAGCCAGAAAGATGGAATGCTATAGCCGAAAGCAGAATATCTGCCGGAAAAAAACATAATCTTTCCGAAGAATTCATATTAAAGCTTTTCAGCAAAATACATCAGGAGGCTATAGGCATTCAAAGAAAAAAAATAAATTAAAAAGGTTATTTGAAATGATAAAGGGATTTATCGCTTCGCTTGATAGTAGGCGCAAAAGGTTTTTTTTTCTGTAACCTTAACAATCGCGGCGAGAGAAATCTCACAATAAAAGATTAAATTTTTAAAAATTCAAAGACTCGGCGACATGCGCCAATTCCTCTAAATCTATAAGCTGTCTTACGGCTTTTCCTATAGATTTAATCAGAATAAAATCTATTTTATTTCCGACTCGTTTTTTATCCTTTTTTAAGGCTTCTACGGCTTTTTTTATATCAAACTTAACCGATTTATTCGGCGCAAGATTTAAACTTATAAGTAGATTTTTTATCCTGTAAAAATCGAATTCGGATAATAAGCCTTTTTTTAAAGAGAGAAGGGCGGATATTATAATGCCTAAGCTTACCGCTTCTCCATGCCTTATGTTAGAAGTTAATTCTATGGCATGACCGAAAGTATGCCCCAAATTAAGAAGCTTGCGCTCGCCTGTTTCTTTTGCGTCCGCATTGACTACATCCGCCTTGATAAGAATAGATTCGTAAATAATATAATCGATAACTTTTGGCTCCAGATTTATAGCTTCTTTAAAATTTTTTTCTATAAAGGAGAATAAGGTTTCATTTTTTATAATTCCGGCTTTAATCGCTTCGACAAGCCCGCATAAAATTTCTTTTTTCGGCAGAGTTTTTAAAAAACAGGAATCGCATATAACAAATTCCGGCTGATTAATAGTTCCGATCATATTTTTATAACCGTTAAAATCGACCCCGTTTTTTCCGCCGATTGCAGCGTCAACATGAGCAAGAAGGGTAGAGGGAATAAATCCGAATTTCACTCCTCTCATAAAGGTGGAAGCCGCAAATCCGGCAATATCGGTTGCTACTCCTCCGCCAATGCCGAGAATAAAAGAGGAGCGATCCGCTTCCAACTCTATCAATCTATTATAAATATATTCTATGGCATTAAGATTTTTATTTACCTCTCCGCTTTTAATTTCAATAATATCGGCAGGCGGAAAAATATCTTCATAGTACTTTCTTACAATGGAATCGGTTATAATAATTATTCTTTTTGCGGAAATATATTTATAAACGTTCTTTATCTTTTCGTTTGTTAATATTAAAGAATTTCCTGCCGCGCTATTTATTGTAATTTGTTTCATTTATTTTGTATTAACCTATCTTGTTTTAAACCGCAAAATACGTTTGAATAAAAATATATTATGAGCATGCTCTCCAACGTTTTTTATAAATTTCATTATATTCTTCAAACTGTTTCCCATAGTTATTGTCGTTTCTAATATTGTCAAAGTCGGATTCATTATCAAAAAAATTTTCCCTACAATTTCCCTTATAAAGACTTTCCAATATTGCGGGGTTTTCTACAATCGCTTCAATCTCGTTAAGACAAGCCTTATAATCTTTTAATAAAGAATACCCGCAAGCCAAATTATAATATCCTATATAAGTATTGGCTTCCATCTCTTTTACTTTTTTAAAATTGAAAATCGCTTCATCATGTTTTTTTAAAGATGATTTGGAAATCCCTATTCCGTTATAAAGCATGCTCCAGTTATTACATATTCCGATTAGTCTTTCTAATTCCTTAATCGCTTCTTCATGTTCTTTTATATGTTGAAGATATGTAGCCACCGCCCTGCCTATTACAATATCGTTAGGGTTTTCTCTGATATACTTTAACCAGTTATGAACTCGCGAAGGGTATAATTCCTTATCTCTTAAAGATAGCTTAATATTAAGTCTTCTGTTTTCAATATCCTTTTTATTTAAAATTATATATTCTTCAAAATGTTCAATAGCAAAGACGGTTATTATATTACGAATATAAGGATTTACATGAAGGGTTTGAGGGGCTTTTCCTATATATTTGTTATTTAAAAAAATATAAGAAAATTTAGGGTCTGTTGTTACTTCAAGCGGATATGCCAAAGGGCGTAATAGCTTGGTTTCTTCTTCAAAGTCGGTCATTTTTTTCTGTAATTCGGAAGTAAATATTTTTAATTCCGGAAACAAATCTTTGGTCTCTTTTTGCTCCAAAGCGGTTTCGACATACTTTGTTAATTTTTTTTCCAACTTATCTATATGGTTATTATCGTATTTAATATATCTAATGCCTTGCCCCTGAATATCAAAAGGAATATCTTCTTTATTTTGAGTAATCATAATAACTTTTTTTTTTGCGGAATGAGCAAGCCCAAGTTCGTATAATACGTTTGGGA
>JAOZTP010000159.1 GCA_029939135.1 Desulfobacterales bacterium | reverse complement strand
GTAATTTTTCAGGCAAATCGTTTCAAAAGTGGACCATTTAAGCGTATCAACGCAATAATACCAAATGTCTTCCTGCAATTCAATCGCTTCAAGGTTTTTATAAAATTGATTATTAATATTATCCTTATTTATCAATGTGCAACCGGAATCGTCGCATATCATTACATTGTTATCAAATAATACTTTTTGTTTTTCAACTTGTCGTTCTATTTCTTTCGGCGGTTCTACTTTTTTATTAAAACAACCGATTGGCGTTACCCCTTTTAACCAGATAGGATAATTTTCTTTACGCAAACGATGAGCGTCTCGTAAAAAACCGTTTACCACCACCGCCTTAACTCCTTTATATAAAAAAAGATATTTTAATACTATATCTCCGCAAACGGCTTTATTGTTACAATTAAAAGCGTCTATATATAAAATGACATCCTCGTCAATATCAATAATTTGCTCATGCAAAGCCCAATTACTTTCGCTATGCGTATAAACATATTTTACTTTGCCTACGATAAAATGTCCGGGATTAAAAATGGTTACTCCCGAAATAGCCCCTGTTTTATTTAAAGCGTCTGCCGCTTCTACGCTTGAAATATGATTTTTTTTTATTAAATCTATTAAGTCGTTTCGTATCTTTTTTTCATTTTTCATAAATTGCCTCTAATGTTTCAAAAGAGTTTTCAACTTCGGAGCGAATATTATCCCCTTTGTATTTAAAAATCATAAAAGCGTGTCTATCGGCATCGGTTGTAACTTTTGATATTTTGTCTCCTTTTTCGACCAGAATTTTAAACTTTAATATATTAGGATTTGCGCCCATTTTATCTATTCCTTTAATATCTATTAATTTGCCGCTATTAAATGAAAAGAATTTTAAAATAACTTGGTTTTTACTAATAAGATCGTTATAAAAATTTTGTTTTTCGCCTATAGAATCGGAAATGTATTGAGAAAGAATATCAACATCCGAGACTGCGGGCATTATTATTTCGGAGGTAAAACAGCCCCCGCCTCTATTTGCCGTTTCAATAAGATAGATTTTTTCATCGTATGTTATCATATATTCCGAATGTGTTATTCCGAATTTAAAACCGAGTTGAGAATTAACCTGTTCGTTAATTGCAAGGGCTTTATCGTATAACTTTTCGGATAATTCGCCCGGATATAATATATCTATCGCGACTTGCCGTTTTGCTGATTTTAACATTTTTTTAGTGGCTAACGCCAAACTTTTGCATCCCGAATTCTTAAAAACATAGCCGTCAACGGTAATATGGATTCCTTCTATAAATTTTTCCGCCAAAATATATCTTGAATGGCTGTTTATTAAAGCGTCATAAAAAGCCTCATTGATTTCATTAATATTATCGACTCTATTTACTCCGAAACTTCCTCTATTATCAACCGGCTTTAAAATAATCGGCGGCTTTACGGCGTCTATAAACGAAAAAACATCCTCTATTGAAGCGCATAATTTAAATTCCGGAGATAGTATATTATTTTTTTTAGCCTCAATACGCTGGAAGTATTTATTTACGGCAATTTGCGCCTCTTTTATACGGGGACCCGGAAGTTTAAATTTTTCGGCAATAACCGCTTGGGCAAAATAGGAATAATCGCATTGATCCGAAATTACGGCATCCGGTTTTATTTTTTCGGCATAGTTTAATATTTTAACAAGATCGCGAAGATCGGTAATAAAAACATCTTTATACCGTGGCTTTTTATAATAATCTTGATTATAATGTATTCCGTATATTTCAAAACCTTTTTTATCTATTAAATCAAGCAAAGGCTCTTGTTCCCATCCCAGATTAATAACAATTATTTTTTTCATTTTTTTCCGGATACCTTATCCCATGTTAAAAGGCGGTTCTTTTTTAAAGATTGTCCCGCGTTGAAATTATTAATTAAAAAATCGGCGTCTATGCAATCTATTCCTTTATTATGGCGCTTAAAAACAAAATCTGTTTCATAAAATGATTCATCTTTTTGCTTATCTTTTGCAAGTATAATTTTATATCTTATCGATTGTTTAAATAAATTTTCTTCGCCGTCTATAACTGTTCTATCATAAAATTTTCCGCTCTGCTCTATAGCCCTTATACCTTTGACCATATTTTTAAATAATCGAGGTTCCAAAGATATTTTTTTGTCGGGAGTATCGATTTTTTTGTCAAGTATAAAATGGCGTTCGATAACGGAAGCTCCTATTGCTACGGCTGCAAGAGAGATGTAAATATTATCGGTATGGTCGGAAAAGCCTACCGGTTTATTAAACATAGATTTATATATTTTAAGCAGTTTAAGATTTATTTTATGATAAGGAACGGGATAGATGCTATTGCAATGTAAAATTGTAAATTTTTCATTTTGCGCGCTTTTAAATATATTAACCGCTCGTTGTAATTGCGCAAAACTTACTATGCCTGTAGATAGTAAAGCAGGTTTTCCGGTTAAAGCGGTTTTTTTTACAAGTTGAGGAAATGTTCCTACCTGAGCGGAAGCTAATTTATAAAGTTTTACGTTTATATCTTCCAAAATATCTATAGCCTTTAAATAGGTAGGGGAGGAAAAAAATATTATCTCTTTTTTATCGCAATATTTTTTTAAATCGTAATGCCATTTTTCGTTAAGTTCTATTTTCTTATAAAGTTTTTTTATTTTGTCGGAAGGCTTGAAGTAAAGTTGATTCAGATTGATCGATTGAAACTTTACGGCGTCGGCTCCGGCTTCTTTAGCCGCGTCAATTGTTTGATAGGCTGTATTTAAGCTTTGATTATGGTTTGAGCCTATTTCCGCAATAATAAATGTTTTTTCGGAGTTAAAAATATTCATAAATAATCTATTCCTGATTTATAATCTCTTCGATTTTTTCCGATGAAAAATTATCTAATAACTCTTTAAGAAGTAAAATTTTTTCGGTAGGATAGCTATTTGATTTATAAATTTCATTTGCCATAAGCCCATAAGTGATGGGGAATGAGTTTTTACAGTAACCTTCTATACCTCCTGTGGCGCTGTTTGTCCAAGCATTACATTTATGACAATTATATCCTATATCAGAAAGGAAATTAATATCCTGTTCATATAAAGCCTTTCTTAATCTTATTGCTTTATCAGAATTGATAATATCTGATAAACTATTTTCATTAATATTGCCGATTATATATTTGCTCGAAAAATCCAATACGCAAGCATTAACGCTTCCATCTGCATTAATTTTGGTACAGACAAAAGGGTTAGAACATATTTTCCATTCTTCACTCTTTGTAAAATCTTGCTCTTTAAAAATAGATGAATCCGTTTGAAGAGATAGAAGAGGACCCTCATACAAATTATCAATAGGTATTTTATTCCAAAAAGCTCTATTCTTGCTATTAACAGCTATAACTTCATCTGTCATAACTTCCGATATTGTTATGAATGGCGATTGTTTATATTCCGTACGAGCAATATATATGAACTTTAATACTCTTTGAAGAGAATTGGCAAAGTTGAAATGTTTTCCTATAGTATTAATAGAGCGTCGATAAATCTCTTCAAAAACCGCATCAAAGGAGATTTGCACCCTGTGAACGCCTGTTTCTATCAATTTTCTTATATTTTTATCCGTAAACATTGTGGCATTTGTGGTAATGCCGACAAGTAATCCTTTTTTAACGGCATATTCCGTCATGTCATAAACATATCTATTAAATAATGGTTCGCCATTGCCTAACATCATAATATAAGTTCAAGCCTCAAGGCTTTAACATGCTTTATTAAAATTGTCAAACCAAATATTAAAAGGATTTCTATTCATCTTGTATTAAAATTTTAGCTTCTACTTTAATGAGAATTTC
>JAOZTP010000158.1 GCA_029939135.1 Desulfobacterales bacterium | reverse complement strand
TTCGCCTTGCAAACAAACAAACTACTTTGTTATCCGCCAAAATTGCATAATTCTTTTTATAATTAAAAATTGCTATTGCCTTGCAAACAAACAAATTACTTTATTATTATGTTTTGTAATTAAAAATCGTTACTGTTTGAAACTCGCGCAAAGCGCGAGGTGAGTTTTTGCGTTGTTAGAAAAGCGCAGTTAAAAATCCCAAACGGCGAGTAAAAAGCGGAGCAAACAAACTTCCAACATCTCCTACTTTTATAACCATCCTCCTTCTTTCCCCTATCTTCCTTTCTTCCTATCCTCCTTCTCTCCCCTCTCTTCCACAACCATCTTCCATCTATCTATTAAATCATCTTGAATTATATTTATACCTTTCAAATCAAATCTATTTGTAAGCTTTATTACATTCTCTTTTTTTATTCCGCAAGCAACCGAAATGTCTCTTGGATTAACAATTATATTTATCTCTTTATTATTAAGTTTTTTATCTTTGATTATATCCGATACAATATCAAAATATATAGCGGATAAAACAAGATGCCCATAAGCAGGGTGATAAGGTCCTGCCGCTATTTTACTATTCGGTTTTAATTCTTTGGAAGCCTGCAACCCCATTCTGATTACTCTTATATTTTTCTCTTTAAATATAAGATATGCCCGCTTTACTATATCAACGCTTTGACTTAAGGTTTGAGACGTATATAACCCCTTTTTTAAAAGGATTTCAAGCCGACTTCCTTTTAAAACTATGCAAGGATATATTCTTACAAAATCTGGTTTTAACTCCGCAATTTTTTTTGCGGTATATAAAGATTTTTCTTTCGTATCATTCGGCAGTCCTGTCATCATTTGCAAACCAAGCTTAAAATTATTATCCTTTATTAAAATAGCGGCTTTTGCATTATCTTCCGCTTTATGCCCCCTGCCGCTCTGTTTAAGAACCTCGTTGTCCATAGATTGAGCGCCTATTTCTATGGTTTTAACCGAATATGTTTTCAAAAGCTTTAATATTTCGGGCGTAACCGTATCGGGTCTTGTAGAAAATCTTATTGAATCTATTTTTTTTTCAGATATTAACTCTTCGGCTTTATTAAGAAAGGATAATAATAAGCTCTCTTCCAATCCCAAAAAGTTTCCCCCATAAAAAGAAAGTTGTTTTTCGACGGCGCTATTTTTCTTATATAAAAGCCAATTATCAACAGTTTCCTCTATTTTTTTCGGAGTTATCCGATTTGTTTCAGTATTGGTTATTATGCTTTGGTCGCAAAATATACATTGATGGGGGCATCCCATATTAGGTATGAAAACAGGTATGATAAAAGGAGCGCTCATTTCTCGATTACTTTCTCTATCGCTGATTTTGCGGCTTGTTGAGCCGCCTCTTTTTTGCTCTTTCCTATTCCTTCGGTTATAAATTCTCCGATTTTCAAAGCAACCCTAAACTCTTTATTATGATCAGGTCCTTTTTCTTCTATTATTTTATATTTCGGAATTATTCCTATTTCAGATTGAGTATATTCTTGTATTATGCTTTTGTAATCATGCTTAAAAGCCGGTTGCTCTGAATCTTCTATAAGTTTTGAAAAACGATTTTTTATAAAATCAAAGACTGCAACAACCCCTTTATCTCTATACACCGCCGCTATAACCGCTTCAAATGTATCCGATAATATGGAATTTTTTTCATGTCCTTTTGTATTCACTTCCCCTTTGCCAAGCATTATGTATTTGCCTAAGTCCATCTCTTCGGCAAGATTAGCAAGAGTGAATTCATTTACAAGAGAGGCTCTTTTTTTGGAAAGATCCCCTTCCGCCATCTTCGGATACTTTAACATTAATATATCGCTGATCACAAAACTTAATATAGAATCCCCTAAAAATTCAAATCGCTGGTTATCATTGAAAAAGCATTCCGCCTGCTCGTTTACAAAGGAGCTATGACTTAACGCCTCTTTTAATAACAACCGGTTATCGAATTTATATTGTAATTTTTCTTCGAGTTCAAAATAATTTGTGATATTGTCTTGTTTCATTATATTTATATTGAAAAATCTTTTTTTATTTATTTTATAATCATCCTCAAATATATACGCCTTTATTTAAGCCTATTGCGGACGCTTTGCAACCCGCAAGCCCTGTAAAAAAAGCAAAATAAGCCGTATAACCGCTATGATAAATACTAAATCCGACGCTTCCCATTATAATAAAAGCAATACTCCATCCGATAAGTCCGGCTCCGTATTCTTTTTTATTTTTAAATATACTGCCAAAAGTCGATATAAAAAGAATTGCAAAAGTAAAAAAACCGAAAACTCCGCCGCAGACTATCAGCATAAGAATAATATTATGCGCATGATTAGCCTCGTTATAAAGATTAGCTCCGAATACCCCGCCGTTCGGAGCAATAAAAGAGGCTACCCGCCCGGATAACGCCATGGCTTCAAAAACGGCTTCATAATTTGAAACTCCTATCCCGAACCAAACCTTTTCAAGCCAAATAGCGCCGCTTATCTTCCATATCCACATACGATGATAAAAACTTCCTAACTCGCTATAAAAATTATTATATCCGTAAATAAAAAAATATATGCTTAAGAATAATGCGGCTATTGTTATAAAAACGCTAAAGAGCGGCAATTTTTTATTCTTTTGATAAAAATAATATAATATCGAAAAATAAAAGGATACCGCAACGCTTATCATTCCGGTTTTTCCTTTTGTGAAAAACAGAAGAATAACGGCAATAATGCAAACGCCCCAAACTAATCCTTTATCTATCGCTTCCTTTTTAAATAATCCCCATGCCCCAAAAAAAGCGGCGGCAAAAGGAGCGATTATCATAATGCGTCCGATTTCATAATGCTTTGTCCCTATATAATGAGAAATGCTATTGCCCATAAGATCAAAACCGAACATATATGCGGATGATAAATTCAAAAAACCGAATATAACGCTAAATCCTAAACCGAATATAAGATGCCTATGAATTGGAAGCCGAGAAGATATATCTATTATTGCGCATACAAGTAATAAAAATCTTATATAAACAAAATCATGAGCTGTTCCCATGCTATCCGTTTCATTTAAAAAAACGCTTATATAAATGCTGACAATCCATAAAAACCATCCTATTATAATAGGATGGCTTATTATCTGCTTTAAAGAGGCAAACCTTGTAGCAAAAGATCGGATTATCCAAAAAAAACATGATAGCCCAACCGCAATTTCCATTACCGCAAGACCGGCAATAATACCGGCGGGTATAAGCGCGGCAAAGCATGCAGAAATTTTATCGAGCGTTCTCGTTAAAGCGGTTTGCGAATCTTTCAAAGTTATCTCCTAAAATTATAAAATAAATTTAACGCCTATACTATTCGTTAAATGATTATGGCTATAATAAAGCGGCTATAAGAAATATGGTATATGAAATTAAATTTTCAATTATAATTATTTTATCAAATCTTCCGCTTCTTCAAAATACTTGTTAATTTCAAGCGACATAGCCGCCGCCTTTTCAATTAAAGCGGATATATCGGCATGTCCCCGTTCTTTTGCTTGAGCGCTCCACTTCTTATAATTTTCGTTATGCTCTTTATTATGAACGCTCCAATGCTTTAAAAGCTTGGCAAGTTTCTCTTCAAATGACAACTCTTGGTTATCTTGATGGGAATGCGTATGGCGATTATTGCAAGTCATAAATTGGCTCCTTTTTAAAGATAATAATATTATTATTTTTTTTATTACGATTAGATAATTAAAAAGTCAAAAAATATGATGAATTTTTTTATAAAATAATCAAAATAAATAAAAAAACTTTTTAATAATCAAAATAATCCTTGACATAAATAAAAAATATGTAAATAAAAAATGCAAC
>JAOZTP010000157.1 GCA_029939135.1 Desulfobacterales bacterium | reverse complement strand
TAAAATCCAGCCTGCGATAAGATTAAGACGCTTGCATAACAAAGCAGTTTGTTGGGTATGTCCAATTTTCTTTGGATTGGATAGGATTTGATTTTGTTTACAATTTTTTAAAAAGCGGTAGGCGCTTGAGATGAACTTTTTATATGCCTAATATAAACATACTGGCTATTGTCAAATATAAAAATATGCCTATGATGTCTATTGCGGTTGTTACAAAAGGTCCTGTCGCTACGGCGGGATCTATGTTTAACTTTACCAAAAGCATCGGCACTATAGAGCCTACAAGAGCGGCTACGGACATTGAAGATACTACCGCAAGCCCTACCGCCACTCCGAGAAAAGAGGCTTCATATTTAATTTCGGCTATGACTCCGATAATTACCCCGTAAAAACTGCCCAAAATAAATCCTATGGATAGCTCTTTTAATACAACTTTCCAAAAATCTCTTATATCTATGCGCCTTGTGGCAATTCCGCGCACTACTATGGTAGATGACTGCGTTCCTATATTTCCGCCCATTCCGGCAATAACCGGAATAAAAGCCGCAAGATATATGTATTCGGATACCACTTTTCCGAATTTTCCTATTATAAATGAGGCTATTATTCCCCCGACACAGCTGGCAAAAAGCCATGGAAGTCTTATTTTGGTGCTTTTGATAACAGACTTTGTTTCAATGTATTCTTCGCCCGCTCCCGCCATTTTTAGTATATCTTCGGTAGCTTCACTGCGTATAATATCTATAACGTCATCTACGGTTACTATGCCGATTAATTTGGCGCTATGATCGGTTACAGGCACGGCTAATATGTTGTATTTAGCTACAATTCTTGCCACTTCTTCCTGATCCATATCGGTTGTAACCGATATGATGTCTTTACTCATAAATTCTTTTAATTTTTTTTCTGGCTGCACCACCACAAGTTGTCTTAAAGAGCTTATGCCTACAAGTTTATGATATTCGTCAACTACATAAAGATAAAACGGCATTTCAACTTCGATATAATCTTTTTGAATTGCCTTTATGGCGTCTCCCGCAGTTATATCCTGCTTTAAAGCGATAAAATCGGGAACCATTATTCCGCCGGCGGTATCCTCTCCGTAGCTTAAAAGGTTTTCTACTGTTTGCGAATCCTCCTTATGCATTCTTTCTAATATTTCGTCGGCTTTTTCTTCCGGAATGTCCGCAAGAAGATCCGCCACATCGTCCGAAGGCATATCTGCAAGTATTTCTACCATTTCATCTACAGACATTTCTTCTATGAGTCTTAAGAATATGTCTTTATCAAGTTCGCTAAAAAGGTAGCCTTTTTGTTCTGCGTCTTTTATTAAGGCAAACAGTTTTTTCTGATCTGCAAGCGTCAATGATCGGAAGATTAAAGAAAGATCCGCAGGATGGGTTTTATTCACCATTTTTTTAAGATGGCTTATACCCCCGCGTCTTATAAATCTTTTAAATGTATCGGTAATTATTTTATTTCGATCAGTACTCATTTTTCAAATCAATTCATGATGGTTGGTTTCGGTCAAAAAAGATGTTATCCTACGCTTCAAATCAAACAAAAAACAACTTTTATAGGACTTTTAATCTTCAATCATTATTTTAATATATGCCTTCTTTTTTAAGCTGGCAATCCAAGTATCGAATTTTTTATCAAGGCGTTGTTTATATAGCTCCTCTTCGATTACGGAAGAAATATCTTCAAAGGTTTCAATTTTTAGCTCCTCTATATCTTTAAGATAAAATATTTGAAACCCTTGCTCCGTTTCTATAACGGGGGTAAATTCTTTTGGCTTTATTTTTGAAACTGCATTTCTTATTCTATCGGATAATAGATCGAAGGATATTTTCCCCAAATCGCCTCCGGTAGAAGCGTTAGAGGCTTCGGAATATTGAACCGCCATATCGGTAAAAGAGGCTCCGTTATTTATTTTATGATAAACCTTGGTTATTTTTTTTAAAACTTCCTCTTTTTCCTTATAATTTTTAAGGTCTTTTACCTGTATCATTATATTATAAAGATGATAAAGTTTTTTTTCGGAATACTTATCTATATTTTTATTATAATGTTCGGTTATCTCCTCTTTTGTAATTATGACTTTAGACCTTACTTCATATTTCAAAAGAAGATTTCTTATTATATATTCTTTTATCTGCACCCAATATTCTTCGTAGGTTATATTTTGTTTTCTTAAAAATTCTTTAAAGCCTTCCTCCGTCAGATCGTTGCGTTCTTTAAATTCGGCAATAGCATTATCTACTCGACTTTTATCAACCGAAATGTTTAATTTTGCCGCCTCCTGACTAATAAGCCTTTTTTCTATAAGCATATTGAGTATTTGGTGTTTTGCTTCTGATGTTGCTTTATCTTTATTCGGCGAATTCTGTTTTTCTATTTTGTCCGTAAAAGGTTTTAAAATTTTATTAAGCTCATACAATGTTATTATGTCGTCATTAACTACGGCTACAACCTTATCCAACAATTTTTGGGCGTTCGCTTTGCCAAAGGCAAAACTTATCAATAAGGCTGCCAAAATTATAACAATAGGTATTTTATAATATTTCATTAGTATTTCCTCTGTTTAAATTTTGCCGTATAACTTCGCGTTTTGTTATATGGCAAAATTTTATAATTATTTTTTGTAATAGGGCTATTATCCGTTTATATTTTAATTAAAAAATTTCTCTTTGCATGCGATAGTCAAGATAATATGAGAAACAAGAATTACTTGCCGAAAACCTTTTGCCATTTACTTTGGTCTATTTCTATAGAATACGATTCTTTAAATTTTTCAAACCATTCGCTATACAATTCTTGAGCCTTTTCATTACGAAGATATTGAAGCAATTTTCTATTATCCTCTGTTTTTCCAGAGCTGTTTCCCTCTTGCCCGTTATTATAAGGAGTTGCATAATATTTTCTTATATCTTCCGGAAGTATCGAAACCTCTTTTAACAGATTCGAGGTTATTAATTTGTTTATAATGAGTTGAGATTTAAGCCTTTTTTCCCATATCTCAAAAGATATAGCCTGTTCGATAAACATTCGTTCAAAAAGATTTTCAGGAAAATCCGCTTTTATGTCATCAATCGCTCCGTTTAATTCCTGTTCGGATATATCCACTCCGAGTTTTTTTGCTTCATTTATTAAAAGCATTTCATTGGTTAAGTCGATTAAAAGTCTGAATTTTGCAATTTTAGCTTCGGTTGCGTTTATATCTTTGGCATATCCGGCTTTAACTATTTCAAATATTTGATTGAATTCCTCCGTAAAGAGTTCTATTTCCCCTACTTTTATCAGATATTGTTTTCCGTTGTTTTTATCCGAGAAATCGCAGCCGACAATATTGCATCCGCAACATATAAAGGCGGTTAAAAGTATTATAACAAAATTTTTGTATAATTTATCCTTTTGCTCGTTTTTTGCGTTACGCTCAAGTTTTAACCCTCTAACTACTTTGAGCATTGAAGCGCTTAAAATTTTTGAAATCCGTAAAAATGAACAAAATGTTTTGCTATGCAAAGGTCTTATGCATCTTTTGATATTATTATTTCTCATTATTATAATTAATTTAAACCCGATTCTTCAACTTGACTATGCAGGTTTTTATAAAACTCCGAATGCCCCTTTTTTTATGCTTTTTAATTCAAATTAACTTTTTAGCATAACATTATGCCTTATATGTTTCAATATATTTTTCACTTCGTTTAGATAGGAGACGTCTGTTTTGAATCTCTTTTTTAATAATACCGCTTTTAATATATTATCCGATGTAAAATGGAAGTGTTTGGGATTATTAAGCGTCAAATCGATTAATTTTGAAGCCTCTTTTATATGTTTTTGAGAAAAATGAATTGTTATGTCTCGGTTGGAAAT
>JAOZTP010000156.1 GCA_029939135.1 Desulfobacterales bacterium | reverse complement strand
TACAAGCAAATTCGCTCCTATGCGCCGTTCCGAATCTATTTACGATAATGATTATTTTAGGTTTGACGCCGCTAATATCGCCCCTTTTTTGTTTGATTTAAAAAACAGAAAAAAGAATGTTTATGACCGCATTATAGATACAATTCGTTTTGCCGCCCCTTTTTTCGGAGATTTTATTTTAAAGCCGGATGAACACGAAAAAATCCGCCTTTTTTGGCGTCATAAGGGTTCCGATTATCCGTTTAAACCGAATCATTTATCGGACGGAACGCTTCGGTTTATCTGTTTGACTACTGCCTTATTACAGCCTGTTTTACCTTCTACTATAATTATTGACGAGCCGGAGTTGGGGCTTCATCCTTACGCGATTGAAATTTTGGCGGAACTTATTAAGTCTGTAGCAAATAAAACCCAGCTTATAATATCTACTCAATCTCCCGCTCTTGTCGATTTTTTTGAGCCGGAAGATGTTGTTGTGGTTGATAGAAATAAAGGGAAATCTATTTTTAAACGGCTTGATAAGGCTGATCTTAATTTGTGGCTTGAGGATTATTCGCTCGGCGAACTTTGGAGAAAAGATATTATTAAGGGAACGCCGAGTTATGAATAGAATCGAAATTTATATTGTCGTAGAGGGGCAGACGGAACAAAGTTTTATAAAATATGCGCTTGCGCCTTACATGTCCGAAAAAGGAATTGATTTATACCCTTCAATACTTGGAAAACCCGGGCATAAAGGGGGCTACGTTAATTTTGAACGGGTAAAAAAGGATATAGAAAATTTTTTAAAACAGCGAACAAATACTTATATATCTACTATGCTCGATTATTTTGGAATTGATTCGAATTGGATCGAAAAAGCAAAAGCGGAAAAGATGATAAAAAACGGCTTGTCCGTTACCGCAGAAGATAAAGCCAATATTTTGGAAAACGCAACTTATAAAGAAATTAAAAAAAGTTTTTCCGGCGATAATGTAAAAAAACGTTTTATACCTTATTTTTCAATGCATGAGTTTGAGGCTCTTCTTTTTAGCAACGCAAATATATTGGCGGAAAAAACAGGGATAGATATAGCCGAGATTAAAAAAATACTTAAAATTTATAACGATAAGCCGGAAGAGATAGACGAAGAACCTGCAAAAGCGCCGGGAAAAATGCTTAAAGCATTAATGCCCGGATACCGAAAAGTCGCTATGGGCAGAATTGTCGGCGAAGCCATAAGCATTGAAAAAATAAGAAAAAAATGCCCTCATTTTAATAAATGGTTAAAAAAATTAGAGGCTCTTAAAGTCAATAATTGATAAATACTCTTTTGCCGTTAAATTGTTTGGTTAAAGCCGCTTTTAAAGCGGCTTTTTTATTTGAAGCTTTTACCGGCAAATATAAAAAAGAGGCTTTTTTTCCTTTTTCTATTGTTCCGTAGCTTTTTTCTATTCCAAGCGCTTTTGCTCCATTTATCGTAGCCATAGCGAACAGTTTTTCGGCGGATATTTCAGGATATTTTTCCGCGATAAAAGCGGTTTCGTCCAATATGTCTAACGTATCAACGCTTGCCAAACTGTCTGTTCCAAGACATGCGTTTATGCCGAGTTTTACAATTGTTTCTATGCTCGGCAGTCTATTGTGCAGGTTGTAATTGCTGCGCGGACATAAACAAACATTTGCGCCGTATTTTTTTATTATGCGCAAATCCTGTTCGGACGCAAATGTAAGATGAACAAGTATTGCGAGCCGGTCTAATATGTTCAGGTTTTCAAGATGGGAAACAGGGCTTTTTGCAGGAAGCCCCCAGCTTTTATAATCTACTTTTCTTTCGGCAAGAAACTCCGCCCACTCCCCTTTTCCTGTTGTTATAAATTCCGTTTCTTCGGCGGATTCCGCCGTATGTATTGAAAAAGGAAGAGCCGCTTTTTGTGTCTGCTTTTTTAATCTGGCAAGCAAAAAAGGAGACGTTGTATGCGGAGCATGCCCAGCATAAGAATAGTATTTATTTTTTTGCGCCTCTATTCTATCTGTTTTATCTATTTTAAAATTATCAGGAAGGTCGTTTTTAAGCTTTTCTTCAAACCATACTCCCGCAAGATTCGATTCTGCAAAAATCTGTTTTGTAAGCTTTAATGTGGATATTTCGGCGCAGGCGGCGCATCCTGTATGTAAAAGTTCTATTGCCGCGACTTTTGCGGCGTTTATAAGAATTTTTTTATCTGTATTTTCCCTTTTTTCAAGCAGGGTTTTTACCCATTTTTTAAATCCGTATTTATAAGGTATCTTATTTTTAAAAGCGGAAAGTTCAAGATGGGTATGGGTATTTATCAAAGCCGGTATTATTACGCCGTCTCCGAGATTTATTACCCGCGCCGTTTGGGGGAGGATGCGCGAGGAGACTTCTATAATATTTCCAGCTTCAATATTTATGTATCTGTTTTCAAGTATTTTTTGAGGACTTACGGCTATAAAGCGGGCTTTATATGCTGTTACGCTCATTATGTTTTACGCCGATTTCACGGCTTCGCCGATTTTTTTGCCGTATTCAAAGGCTCGGTTTTCCCCTTCTGCGTCCGGTATGTATAAAAGCCTTAATCCTTCATCTATAGGTTCTATTCCGATTGATTGAAGTTCCGCCGTTATCTGTTTTACGGCTTCTCCGCTCCAGCCGTAAGATCCGAAAGCCGCGCCTATTTTGTTTTGCGGTTTTAAGCCTTTTATGTAAGTTAAAATGTCCGCCACAGTAGGAAACATGTTGTTGTTCATTGTAGGAGAGCCTACAATTACGGCTTTTGCGTCAAAAAGTTCGGCTATTATATCGCTTCTGTGCGTTTTTCTTAATTTAAGCGGTTTTACCGCTACTCCGGCTTCCGCAATCCCTTCGGCTATTTTTTCGGCAATTATCTTTGTGCTGTTCCACATTGTATCATAAATTATTACGGCTTTTTTCTCCGGTATCTGATCGCACCATTTTATATATGCTTCTATTATTTTTTCCGGATTCTTTCTCCATAACAGTCCATGATCCGGGCATATTGTTTTTATATTTAAATTTAAATCGCTTATGTTTAAAATTAATTTTTTAATTTTTGGCGAGTATAATAACAGTATATTTGCAAAATATTTTTTTGCATACTCAAATATATCGTCGGAGCTTTTATCCACATATTTTTCAAGTCCCGCATAATGCTGCCCGAAACCGTCGCTGGAAAATAATATTCCGTCCTCTTTAAGATATGTAAACATGCTGTCTGGCCAATGTATCATTCTTGTTTCCAAAAATGTCAGATTTTTTTTGCCTATATTAAGCTCGCCGTAATTTTCAACCTCTTTAAAGTTCCAATTTTGCTTAAAATGAAGATGTAAGTTTTTTTTGCCCATTTTGGAACAATATAAAGGTTTATCCGCTCCTATTTTTGCCATTACATGCGGCAGCGCGCCAGAATGATCCATTTCCGTATGGTTGCTTACCACTATATCTATTTTTTTCGGGTCTATTATTTCGGATATATTGTCTAAAAATTCGCTTGTAAATTGTTTTTTTACAGTGTCTATTAAAACCGTTTTTTCATCTAATATTAAAAAAGCGTTATACGATGTTCCATTCGGAACGGTATATCCATGAAAATCTCTGATGTTCCAATCTATTACTCCTACGCTATATACGTTGTCTGCTATTTGGTATGGTTTCATGTTTATCCTTTCTAAATTTCGGCGTATAACTTCATAATTTGTTTGCGGCGTTAAAAAAATTTTTCCGCCTTGCAAACAAACAAATTATGAAGTTATACGCCGAAATTATAATTATTCTTTTTCCGATTAAATATTTTAATAGGTCTTTTATTTTTTGCATTTATAAAGAGGCGATATATCTCTTAACGTATTTACTATTTTTTTTAAGGCTTTA
>JAOZTP010000155.1 GCA_029939135.1 Desulfobacterales bacterium | reverse complement strand
TAACCGCAGGCTTATTATATATAAGTCGAGGATTAAAATTTGAGCATAACGCCGCAATCGGGCAAACCGCAAAGTTATCCGCCCCGTTTTTTTTAGATGTCGTAATAAAGCATAAACTCATACGGATGAGGGCGAAGTTTCACCGGCTCAACCTCGTTCGCCATCTTATATTCAATCCATTTGTTTATAACGTCTTTGGTAAAAACATCCCCTTTTAATAAAAATTCATTATCTTCTTTTAACGCCGAAAGCGCCTCTTCAAGCGAGCCCGGAGCCAAAGGAACATTTTTAAGTTCTTCAGGCGGTAAATCATATATATTCTTATCCAAAGGCTCGCCCGGATCTATTTTGTTTTCTATTCCGTCTAGAACAGCCATTAAAATTGCCGAAAAAGCCATATAACCGTTGCAGGAAGGATCCGGCGTTCTGAATTCTATTCTTTTTGCCTTTGCGGCATCGGAATACATTGGAATTCTAACCGCCGCGCTTCTGTTTCTGCTGGAATATGCAAGATTTATCGGAGCCTCGAATCCGGGAACAAGTCTTTTGTAAGAATTTGTGGTAGGGTTGGTAATTGCGCAAAGCGCTTTGCAATGTTTAAGTATGCCGCCTATTCCGTAAAGAGCGGCGGCGGAAAGCCCCGCATAATTATTGCCCGCAAATAAAGGGACGCCCTTTTTCCAAATGCTTATATGTGTGTGCATTCCGGAGCCGTTATCTCCAAAAAGAGGCTTTGGCATAAATGTAACGGTATGCTCATGTTTGTTTGCAATGTTTTTTAAAATGTATTTAAACCATATCATTTGATCGCCCATTTCAAGAAGAGGCTTAAATCTCATGTCTATTTCCGCTTGCCCGCCGGTCGCCACTTCGTGATGCTGACATTCTACGTCTATTCCGAGTTTTTCCAGCGTAAGCATCATCTCAGTTCTCATGTCTTGAAATTTATCGAGCGGAGGAACCGGAAAATACCCTTCTCTATGTCTTGGCTTGTATCCTAAATTAGGAAACTCTTCTCTGCCGGTATTCCATGCTCCTTCAACAGAATCTACTTTGTAATATGCCTGATTTGTCGAAGAATGAAAACGTATGTCGTTAAATATAAAGAATTCGGCTTCTGGTCCAATATATGCGGTATCTCCAATGCCGGAGCTTTTAAGATACATTTCCGCCTTTTTTGCAATGTATCGCGGGTCTCTCGAATAAGGACGCCGCGTAAGAGGGTCCGCAATGTTGCCTATAAGAACAAGAGTGGGAGCCTCGAAAAAAGGATCGATTTTTGCGGTTAAAGGGTCCGGAATTACCAACATATCGCTTGCGTCAATCGGCTGCCACCCTCTTATGCTGGAAGCGTCAAATCCAAAGCCGTCTTCAAAGCTGTCTTCGTTAAGTTCGCTTATAGGAACCGAAAAATGCTGCCATATTCCGGGAAAATCCATAAAGCGAATATCAACTACTTTGATCTTTTTCGCTTTGGCATACTCTAATACCTCTTTTGATTTCATGTTTTTACTCCTTTTTTAAAAACTCTTGCACAATAAAGAATTTTGTTTATTTACAAGGCGCGCGAAAATTTTAACCGCAGGAATATATGTAATATTTTGAGGATTAAAATTGAAGCGCAACGCAGAAAATAAGCAAAAGAAGAAGTTGCGCAGCGTTTTTTTTAAATTGCATCCTTGCCTTTTTCGCCCGTTCTTATTCTTATTGCCTCTTCTACGGGCATTATAAATATTTTGCCGTCTCCAAGCTTGCCGGAGCTTGCTTCTTTGCAAATAGCCTCCGCTATTGTTTGCGCCATATTGTCTTCGGCTACAATTTCTAATTTTATTTTAGGTATAAAATCAACCACATATTCCGCCCCTCTATATATTTCCTGATGCCCTTTTTGTCTTCCGTAGCCTTTTACTTCGCTTATGGTCATCCCTTGTATTCCTATTTTATTTAAAGCCTCTTTTACGTCGTCAAGCTTAAATGGCTTGATTATCGCTTCTATTTTTTTCATTTTTTTCTCTGACTCCAATTCGCATTTTTTATGATTATATTCGAGAAAACATTTTATTCTCTCTGTTTATCCTTTTATTTGCTTTTCTCTAAATATTTTTTTTCATAGTCATAACGAAACTGATCAATACTTACAAGTTTATCTTCTCTTTTAACATACCAATAAGCCCATCCGTTATAACTTTTTTTTTGCAAGATTTTTGCGCTTGTTTTGTGGATTGATCCGGCTTCTTCCTTATGTATAATAGAAGCGTTCGCCATAACCTGCGCCTTATGCTTTTTATCTGCCGAAAATAATTTCTCGCCGATTTTAACAAAACCTTTTTCTATAAGATTTCCAAATGTAACCTTCGGCTTTTTTCTTTCTATTTTGTATTGAAGCAAAGGAGCGTCAAGCGGTTTAACCTGTTTTAATCTTTGCTCCGCTATTTTTATGTAAGCATGTTTGTTGTCAAACGCAATGTATTGTCTTCCGAGCAGTTTTGCAACCGCAGGTGTTGTTCCGCTGCCGCAAAAAGGATCTAAAACAATATCGTTTTGGTTTGACGTGGAAAGGATTATTCTTAAAAGTAATTCTTCCGGCTTTTGCGTGGAGTGGGCTTTTTGCCCGTTTATTTTTATTCTTTGCTTACCGCTGCATATCGGCATTAACCAATCGCTTCTCATTTGCAAATCGTCGTTGCTTGTTTTCATTGATTTATAATGAAATGTATATTTGGATTTTGCCGATTTTGCCGCCCATATTAATGTTTCGTGAGCGTTGGTAAATCTTGTTCCTTTAAAATTCGGTATCGGGTTGTTTTTTATCCATATTATATCGTTTAATATCCAAAAACCTATATCTTGTAATATTTTTCCGACTCTAAATATATTATGATATGTTCCTATTACCCAAAATCCGCCGGTATCTTTTAATACTCTATGGCATTCTTTTGTCCATAAAAGGGTAAATTTATCATATTCTTCTACGGATTCAAATTTATCCCAAGTATCGTCAACCCCGTTTACCTTTGTTTGATTTGGTCTGTAGAGTTCGGCGTTTAGCTGTAAATTATAAGGAGGATCCGCAAATATAAGGTCAACCGAGTTGTCCTGCATCCGTTTTAATAATTCTATGCAGTCGCCTTTATATATTTTATTTAATTGCAGCTTCATAATTTTTTTCCAACTAAATTTCGGCAGATAATAAAACAGTTTGTTTGTTTGCAAGGCAATGCGAAAATTTTAACCGCAGGCTTATTATATATAAGTCGAGGATTAAAATTTGAGCATAACGCCGCAATCCGGCAAACTACGAAGTTATACGCCGGAATTCATTTTATCCCATAATTTTAAGCCTTGTTCCCGCGCATAAGATAGAATTTCCGCTTCATTTACGGTTGTAACTCGTTTATCTTCCACTATAAGCCTTCCGTTTGAAATAACGCTTTGAACATGGGAGGATTCTATTCCGAATATTAAATGCCCTAAAAAGTTGCCGCTCGTAACTTCGGTAGGCGAATTATAATCTAATATTACAAGATTGTTTTTTCCGTCTCCTTTAAAGCCGGATTTTTCTATATAATTATGGATATTTCTAAAACGATTATATATTGTATCCATTCCGACGTTTTCTATGCTTTGTCCCGCAAAAAAAGCGGCTTTTGCGCTTCTTAACATGTCGTTGTGCATTCCGTCTGTTCCAAGTATTACATTGTCTGTTATAGCGCCGTAATCGGCAAGCCCTACGTTGTTGTTTTGGTTGCTCTCTATGTTTTGCGCAACCCATACGCCGGAATTTTTAATGAGCTCTTTTTCTTTTGAATTAAGATGGATGCAGTGGGATAATATGGTTTTGGGAAGGTTTAACGCTCCGAATTTATCTAATCTTTCAACTACCCTTATTCCGTAATCTT
>JAOZTP010000154.1:3669-3951 GCA_029939135.1 Desulfobacterales bacterium | reverse complement strand
ACGTCGTCCGAATGAGCGGCTATTATTAAATAATTCATAAGGTTATCTTTGATTATTAGTTATTTTTTATATGATTCCAGTTTAACGTTTCGCCCGCTTTGTAGTTTTTGGGAGATTTCCATCCTACCATTAAATTAAATGAAGCGGAACCAATGTCTCCCTCGACATATTTTACTCTGCGGCAGTCAATATGAGACTTTGTTATCCTGTCTCCTGCCGGTATGTTTTTTAACGCTACTATATATCTTCTTGCATTAACTATATTCGGTATTTCTAATTCGC
>JAOZTP010000154.1:0-3659 GCA_029939135.1 Desulfobacterales bacterium | reverse complement strand
TGGCTTTTTTATGCCGTCCCCAAGCATTATTTCGGTTGTTCTTATAGAATTGACCATATTTTTAAATTCTGTCGGGTCGGCTGAAAAATGATGATCCGGTCCGTTGTCGGTTTTGTCTAACGTAAAATGTTTTTCAATAACTTTAGCTCCTAACGTAATCGCTGCAACGGCGGCTTGTTCCCCCTCGGAGTGATCCGAATAACCTATTAAATTCATCGGAAATGCCGTTTTCATGGTAGTTATAGCTCGTAAGTTTAAACTTGACGGTTCGGCAGGATATCGGACGGCGCAATGCAATAGGCATACGGGTATGTTTGTCAATAGTTCCAAGCCGGTTTCGATTTCTCCGAGAGTTGCCATGCCTGTTGATAATATAACGGGAATACCTGTTTTTGCGGTATTTTTTAAAAGCGGTATGTTAGAAATGTTTGTAGAGCCTATTTTAATGAATTTAGGTTTAAGGTCTATAACTTTTAAAAGGGTATTATTGCTTGGAGAGGTAAAAAAGCAGTCGATATTTTTTTCTTCTGCATATTGCATGACGGTTTTGCATTCCCTATGCGAGAGTTCCGCTTTTTTAAATAAATCGTAATAAGCGGAGTCTTTTGAACATATCTCTTCCGCAATAATATATTGAAATTTTATTGCGTCCGCTCCAATCTCTTTTGCGGTAGAAATCATTTGTAATGCCGTTTGTAATTTTCCGTTATGATTTATTTCAGCTTCCGCAATTATATAGGTTTTTGTTTGATCAATAGGAAAGTCTGATTTTTTCATATTTTTTTCTCCAAAATTTTAGCGGGGTTTCCGATTACAGTCGCGCCGGAAGGAACATTTTTGACGACTACGGCGCCTAATCCTACGGTTGCGCCCTTGCCTATAATTATATGGTTTCTTATAGAAGCTTGAGGAGCTATCCAACAATTATTTTCTATTCTCACGCTTCCGCATAAAATTGCGCTTGCGGAGATAAAACAGTTTTTTCCGATAAAAACATTGTGCCCTATATTTACAAGATTGCCTATTTTGGCGCCGTTTTTTATGATTGTATCTTGTAAAATTCCGCGCACTATAACCGTATTTGCTCCTACATCTACATTATCGCCTATTTTTATTGATCCCAAATGTTTTATTTTTTTATATTCTCCATTATTATTTTTAGCGTATCCTAACCCTTCCGAGCCTATGGAACAATTGGGTAATATATTAACATTTTTGCCTATTTGTATGTCGTTTCCGATATATACGCCGCTTTTAATAGAAGAATTGTTTTTTATTTGAACATTATCCCCTATAGTTACGTTTTGCCCTATATATGCCGAAGGTGCTATTTTGCAATTTTTGCCTATTCTCGCGGAATTTTCAATGCCGCTTTCTTTTTTGTTTTTAAAAAAATAATTTAGGCATTCGACAAAACAAAGCAACGGATTATTAACTATAATTAAGGTTGTATTTTTTGCGGCGGTTTCGATATCGGATATATTTTGACTACATATTATTACTCCCGCATTTGAATTTGTAATTTTTTTATAGCCCGTATTTTTTTCCGCAGAGCAAAAAGCCAAATCTTCTTTGCCCGCATTTTCAAGAGAAGCTACGCTTTTAATTGATTTGTCGGAGGCTCCTAATAAATTTAAGAAGTTATTAGAAAGTATATTTATAACGGTTTTTACGTTTATAGGTTTAAGGATAAAATATTTCATTTTTTTAGATAAGGGAGATATTTTTTTATTATTTTTTCGTTGAAATAATATTGTTTTGATTCGCCTTTAAGAAAGTATTCGTTGGGAAGTTTGCCGTATAATTTTGCAGGCATGCCAAAATATATTCCCGTTTCGGTTATTTCTTTAGTTGCTAATGAAGTGCCTCCTATCATAACATGAGGGCATATTGACGCTCCCGCTAAAATTTCTACTCTTGAGCCTATTATTGAGCCGTAGCCTATTCGAGTGATAAGGATTTCTTTTTTTATATTATCTCGCATATAGGTTACATGTTTTGTATGATTTGTCATAACTCCGGGACCTATATAAACGGAATCTTCTAATATTACCCCTTTGGATATAACCGCCTGCGTTCTAATATTAATATTATCTCCGATAATACATGCTCCGGTAGTGCAGGTATAGTCTGCAAATATTACATTGTCGCCAATAACGGAGCCGCTTTTCAAAACGACATTATGTCCTATTGTTACGTTATTTCCGACTACGACATCCTCTTCGATTATAACGTTATATCCGATTTTAAAGTTATCGCCGTATACAAAATTTTTGGCTATATGGTTATTATTCATATAATTTATAACTCCTTATAAATATTGATACTTCTATGGGTCGCTTCAGGAGCAACCGGCGCTTTAATTTTTTATATAGACTTAATTCCATGACCTGTTAGAAAGCGAAATTTTTGCAATAGTTTGGCATTATTATATTATGCTTGTAATTGATAAGCTATCGTTCCTTTTTTCGTATTTTTTTTATTTAAAGATATTCATCGGGTATTAAAATTGTAGCTTCTCCTTTAATGAGAAGTTCATTTGTTTGATTATGGATGAATGTTTCGGCAATTGCCTTTCGTCCTATTAATGATACTATTTTTACCGTTGCTAATAATTCCATATCGCTATACACGGGAGCAATAAAAAAAATGGACTGAGATAAATATATAGTTCCATGCCCCGGAAATTTTGATCCGAAAATTCTTGAAAAAATAGCGGAGGTTAATAAACCGGGCGATACAACTCCATTAAACCCAAAATATTCCGCTGTTTTTTCATCTGTATGAATTAAATTATTATCCTGTGTCAACCTGACAAAATCAAGAATTTGCCCCTTTGTTATTGAAAAATTCAGATTATAAGCGCTTCCGACTTTGATTTTATCATTTCGATTAGAGCTATTTTTAAGTTTATTTTTTATGTATTTTTCCCAGTCTTTTTTAAAAAGCGCCAATCTGTATATATCCAAAAACTCGTTTAAATAATAATGTTGTTTCCTAAAAATTCCTTCAATTTCAAAACCATGTTTTCTATGGAATGAAACAACGGGGAGATTATTTGAAAGAACTTCACAACAAAGTTTTTCAACGCATAACACATCAAATGCAAAATTGATTGCATAATACTCCATTAAAGCTCCTCGTCCTCTTTGTGAAGTGTCTCCGGAATAAAATGACCAGTATGCTGTTTTATGTATCGTGTCTATGTTATAAAAACTGATTACTCCTATAGGAACATTTTTAAAATTAAAAGTGAATATCTTTGTAGTAGGATCATTTTTTATTTTTTCATACCATAGATAATGCTCTTCTTTTGAAATTATATGGCGCGTAAACATAAATTTTCTAATTTCCGGACTATTCCGCCATTTAAGAATTATATCAATAGTATCGTCATTAAGAGGGACTAATTTATACATTTTTAATATTATCCTTGCTACCTGCTAATGTTTTACTTCTACCCGATTTATTATTGCCGTAACTTTTTTACTGCCCATCCCGTCTACAAGTTCTATGTTTTTGCAAATTAAGGTTTCAAACTTTTTACTATCGGATAGCATTGAATTTATTAAATCGGTAAGCTTTTGTTCGCTAATCTTTTCGGCTTTACTTTGAAAGTATGAATAATTTTGATTAAACATATCTTCGCTTAATTTTTT
>JAOZTP010000204.1 GCA_029939135.1 Desulfobacterales bacterium | reverse complement strand
GTTATCTGAACGAACAAATGGGTTATCTGAACGAACAAATGGGTTATCTGAACGAACAAATGGGTTATCTGAACGAGTAAGTAAGCAATTTTTATGTTAAAACAGTCCAAAGCAGGATTGATTTAACATAAAATAAAAATAAAACCGATAAACAAAAGGAGAAAATAATGAAATTCCCCGCAAAAGAGGCTGATGTGATGATGCTTGCCGAACAAATGTCAGCCGGTTTTAGTAAAAATTCCTCGCTTTTTCCGACATTACCTGTTTCGATCGGAGAGCTTAAAGGAACTATTTCAAGTTGCATCTTAACAATGAACAATTGTATTGCGGCGCGCGCAGCTTTGGATAAGGCATCCGAGGCTAAAAAGGTAAACTACGAAAAACTTGTAGGTATAATGAAAAAAGAGCTTCGTTATGCCGAAAATACCGCATCCGGAGACGAAGCCATGCTTGCTACAATAGGATGGAGCGTAAAAAAAACCGCAACCCCAATGACTCCGCCAGAAGCCTGCTACAGCCTTACAGTAGAAAAAGAAGGAAAGGGATGGCTTTCTTTATCTTGGAAAAAAGCGGATAAAGGAGGCAAACCTTCGGCTTATACAATAGAAAAAAGAACCCAAGAAGGCGATTGGGAAGAAGTGGGAAGCGCCGTGGAAACCAAAAAAGATCTTGTCGATCAACCGCGCGGACTACCTATTTACTACAGAGTAGTAGGATTTAACAAAGCAGGTACAAGCGCGCCGAGCAATACCGTAGAGGTAACTTTGTAAAGAGAGATACAAAGGAAAGATAGGCAGAGAAGAAAAGGGCGGGGGTTAAAACCTCCGCCCCCTTTTTTGTTATTTAAAATAACCTCTTGACAAACTTTTAACCGTTTTATATCAATCCCTTCTAAAAGAAGGCGAGATTATATATTATTTTCGTTATCCTGTTTAATATTAGATAAAAAATAATATCAAATTTTAAATCTATACAATTCAAAATTCAAAATTCAAAATGTAAAATGTAAAATGTAAAATGTAAAATGTAAAATTCAAAATTCAAAATTCAAAATTCAAAATGCAAAATTCAAAATTCAAAATTCAAAATTCAAAATTCAAAATGCAAAATTCAAAATTCAAAATT
>JAOZTP010000203.1 GCA_029939135.1 Desulfobacterales bacterium | reverse complement strand
TAACCCAAATACATACGAATCCCTTAAACAACTGCCGGAAAACATCGTCCGTATAGGCAAAAACATAACAAGAGAGGCAAGCGACTTAATAAATTCTTTAAAACAAGCAAGCCCAGACGGCGCGTTAACCGATTATATGCGTAAGACTGCTGCAAGGGAAGCAATACTAAAAATAAAAGCAAACCCGGAAATAAAAGCGCTGCTTGAGAACCAAACAGACTATACAACCGCCCAAATAAAAGCGGTTACCCAATACATAGCCTCCATTATAGCGCAAGCGCGCTTTGAACAACCGCCAGAAATTCAATATTACAACGGCGATCAATTAACCGAACAACAACGATTAACCGTAAACCAATTCGACGAAACCATAGACAAATCCGCCGCCTCCGGCTTCTTTGACCCCGCAACCGCAACAATATTTATAAACGCCGCAAAAACAAACGGCTCCGCAGAAAACCTAATAAATACTATAGCAAACGAAACCTCCCATTACATAGATTACAAAAACAAAACAAAATTTGACGGACTTACAGGCGTTAGGGAGGAAATATCCGATATTGCCTCCGTAGAAATGACAAACGCATGGGAAGATCAGTTCGGAATAACCCCAACCTATACTACCAGCGCCGAATATCAAGCATGGTTATATCTTAACGGCATATCCGGCGTTTATGACATAGGCAATTATGAAGCGGGGCTTGTTGCAGAGCCGCAACCGGATATGGCAGGAGTTCACGGAGGCTTTAGCGGAACAGCCGAATCAGTCAAGGGAGTTTTAGAAAAATCAAAAGGGTATAAAAATTATAATGAAGAATATATAAAAGCCCTTCAATTTACCCATAGCGGAATACTACAAAGCGATCCATATCATGCGGCAAAAATATTAAGCGAATATACCCATGTAGATAAAAGCTTGAAAATCATATGGGGACATAGCATGGGCGCAGACGCCGCCGCCATAGCCTACGGAAACGGCTTTAAATATTATAACTCCTTGAGCTTATCCCGCCCGGAACTATTAAGGCAAATAAAAGAGAGAGAAAATATAGATCGCTTGATTAATACCTTTGGCAAAGCCGAACGCCTCCATGAGCTGAATCTTGTTATGGCGAAAGTCGATATTATCTTGGAAAACTT
>JAOZTP010000153.1 GCA_029939135.1 Desulfobacterales bacterium | reverse complement strand
AGATTTTTTAATCCTCGAAATATTATATATATTCCTGCGGTTAAAAAATCTTTTCACCTTGAAATCGAACAAATTACTTTATTATAAATCAAAATTTCGTCTTTTAAAACATTGAAAATAGGTAAAGCGCTTTATTATAAATCAAGATTTAATGATTTTTTATGATTAACTATTATCGCAATCTATATTATTAATTTTACAGCTTTTAAGCATCTAAATAATATCCTTGTAATAAGGTTATAATTAAACTTAATATGCCTAATATTTAATATCGGGCGTATTATTGATCCTCTTGTCCTTTTTAGTGAATAAATTTGGTAGTAACCCTAAAACGTTGAATAGCTTTGTAAAATGGCATGTGAAGAAAAATAGCCGCGTCGTTTCAAGCAAAAATAAGATTTGCAAATAAGACGGAAGAAAAAATTTTTTCGTCATCTTGAGGAAAGCGAGAAATTTTTTGATTATTTGATAGTCATTTTTTTTCGCATATAACTTTTGTTATGTTATCATAACAACGGTAGCCATTCGACCGCTCAATTCGCGATCTCGTCTTGCGGAATGAAAGAGGGTATTTGTAAATGTGTCTTGCTCCTCCGCGCTGATGTTATTTTTATTAACTCCGGCTTTAATAAGTTGTATGCGCGCCAATTCGTATATGTTTGCATAATATTTTCCGGCAGCCGCCGATTTAAAGGCTTTTTTATTATCAGAGTCGGTTTTAAGAAAGCGTTCGTAAACTTCATAACCCACTTCAAAGCTTGAATAGCCTATCGCGGGACCTAACCATGTATATATTTCAGCGGGATTGCAATTTAAGGCGTTAACGGCGTTTTTAATGACGCCTGCATTTAATCCGCGCCAGCCTGCATGAGCCGCTCCTACGGCTTTGCCGTCCTGCGTTGCAAATATTGCGGGAAGACAGTCTGCGGTAAGTATAGCGCAGGCGATTCTTTTTTTATTTGTAACCGCTCCGTCCGCCTCTTCAATATTATTTTCTTCCGGCAGTTTTAAGACGCGAGCGCCATGAATCTGTTTAAGCCACTTTATAGGCATGCATGGTTGAATAAGTTTTTCAATATTTTTACGCGCTTCAATAGAATTTTTTGAAGCGCCGGAAAAGGATATTTTTTTTTCGTCTGCTTCAGCAAGGGTTGTAAATGCAAGTATATTTGGCAAATTTTGCCATTTTGGTTTGACCGTCGGGATTTTTTTAAATTCGGAAAACATTTTTAATCCTTATTAAGAGATAAATCTGATATTTGTTTGAATTCTTTAATATTATGCCTAATAAGCGTTCCTTTTTTTGTCGTTTATTTATATTCGTTATTTTGATTCTATTTCCATAGAAACTGGAAGCGCAAGGCATAAAGTAGGGCTGACTGATCTGATTCGCTCTATAAGCTTTATTGAATTAGTCCTTTTTGCTTTTTATGGTAGTTGAGGTTTTTATTGAAGGACTATTTTATAGGAAACTTCTTTTTAGAACAAGGTTTTTTTAGGTGGAAAGGAAGGAAGATATGTGGTTATAATTAAGGGATAAAGCGGCGTATTTTTTTTATTGCAATTAATTAAGGGATTTCTCCTCGCTTTGCTTGTCGAAATGACATGGTGAAATAACGGCTTGTTGACATAACAGGCAAAAATTACTTCCTGTCATTTCGAACCGAAGGGAGAAATTCCTTTATCAAAAGCCCGTAATGTCAAACGAAGCGAGAATTTTTTTTTTTTTAATACTTTTCACTTCATAGTGCAAAATAGTCCTGAAAAACAGCGTAACAAACTGAAACGGGCTTTTACTTCTTCCTTCCAACAATAACCGCTCTTTTATGATTTAAAACAGGAAGCTTATATTCATAAGTATTAAAATTGAAATCCGGGTATAAGGGGATAGCCTCTTTAAGTTCCGCTTTAAAATTTTTACCCTTAAACGCTATGATAATTCCTTGCTTTTTAATGAAATAGGGGGCTATTTTTAAAAAATTCAGAAAAGAGGCAAAACTTCGGCATACAACAGCGTCAAAATTATAAGAAAAATCGGTAATATCTTTTGCGGCTTCGGCTCTTATATCAAACGCCTTTATACCGGAAAGCTTTAACATTCTTATTATGTTACGTAAAAAGCTTGTTTTTTTGCCGGAACTTTCAATTAAGGAAACCTTTATATCGTTTCGGACAATTTTAATGGGAATGCCGGGGAAACCGGCTCCGGAGCCAATATCCAACAGGGAGGTATCGTGAGGACAAAGCCGAAGTATCATCAAGGAATCTATAAAATGCTTTATTGCAATATCTACTGGAGTGGTTATTGTCGTAAGATTCATTTTTTTGTTCCATCTTATAAGCTCTTTAGCGTAATCCGAAAAGTTTTCCGCCTGTTTTTCATTCAAAACAATCTCCGCTTTTAAAGCGGATTTGATTAAAAAATTTTGCCATTCTTTATTAAATTGATTCATTTGATCCATTATTTTTTTGCGTAAGCATTTTGGCATTCGAAACGATTTTTTATCGGTTTTGCGTTAAATAATAAGATAGTCTTGATTTTTTGCAGACTTGTAACGCAATCAAAATTCGGAGCTTTTAGACGCTTCAAGCCCCGTAGATACGGTTTTTTCATCCGCTATTGTCAAAGATTTATCTAATATTTCAATAGCTTCTTCAATCTGATCTTCGGTAATAATCAAAGGAGGCGCAATTATAAGGGTATTTTTCCACGGATTAACAAATAAGCCTTTATTCATAGCGTCCGCCGCTACTTGTGCGGTCAGGCTTATCTTATCGCCATTTTCATCAAAAGATTCCTTTGTTTTTCTATTTTTAACCAATTCTAACGCCCAAAAGTGTCCTATGCCTCTAACGTCTCCTATAGATTCATGTTTATCCGCCAATTTGTAAAGTTTTTGTTTAAGGTATTCTGCTCCTTTTTGATAAATTCCTGCGTTCATAAGCCTTTTATATTCGGCAATTGCAGCGGGTATGGGAGCGGAGGCAAGCGGATGATAAGAATAGGTATGTCCGTGAGAAAATGGAGTTGTTTCAAAAAAGTTAAATATTTTTTCGGAAGAGGCTGTAATTCCTACAGGGGTATAAGCCGAGGTAACCCCTTTTGCAGTCGTTATAATATCCGGTATAACATCCCAATGCTCCATAGCAAATGCCTTGCCTGTTCTGAACCAGCCGGACATAACCTCGTCCGCTATAAAAAGAATGTTGTTTTTATCGCATATATTTTTTATCATAGGAAAATACTCGGGAGGCGGAACAATTCGTCCGTTTGTTCCCACCACAGGTTCGGCTATAAACGCCGCTATATTCCCCTCTTTTTTTATAATATAATCTATGTATGAGGCGCATAATATATTGCATTTCGGATAAGTCATATTAAAAGGGCATCTGTAGCAGTAGCAATCTGGCGCAAAAACGATTCCTTCCGTAGCGCAGCGAGTCTTTTCCGCTATAAAACGTCTTGCCTCTCCGGTAAAAGCGGCTCCCGCAGAAGTTGAGCCGTGATAAGAATCATATCTTGAGATTATCTTATATTCCGGCATTTTAAACTGCCGCGTCATTTTCAAGGCGGCTTCGTTAGCTTCGGTTCCGCTTGTGGAAAAAAAGAACCTGTTTAAACCTTTGGGCATAACGGATAAAAGCGCTTCTATCGATTCCAACGCTATTTCGGTTATAAAAGAAGGATTTACATATTGTAATTTTTCCGCCTGTTTTATAATAGCCTCTACTATTGTCGGGTTTTTATGCCCCAAATTAGAGCATACAAGCTGGGAAGAAAAATCTATATATCTCTTTTTGTTATCGTCATAAAAAAATATACCTTCGGCATCCGTTATTATCTTAACCTCTCTGGCTTTTTTTTGAATACCCCAAGGACTGTAAATATGCGCGATTAATTTTTTTACTTTATCTGTTGGTATGCTCATTACTTCTCCTCATCTAAATTTTTTTATAAAAAATTTTGGACAGTCTTGTTTGCAAATTACAATTTTGGATAGAATTTTATATAAGGTTTTTAAAAAAAATTCAA
>JAOZTP010000049.1 GCA_029939135.1 Desulfobacterales bacterium | reverse complement strand
ATTGGAATTTGAGCGCATCCGATCAATAATAGCGCCATCATAATAAAAATTGCTTTTAAAATTTTCATTTTTTCACCTTTCACCTTTCATCTTGTTATTATATAGTAAAAATGTTTCACTTTTCATTAAAATAATTCAATATATCCCTTTGTCAATTCACCAAAAAACATTTCCGCAAAAAGCCGAAGCTTTTTATAAAACCTATAAAAAACCTCGGCTTTTTTATTTGCGTATAAAACAACGTCTCTACGCGATTTACATTTTCCGATTAAAAATTTTTTTCTTCTCCTTCTTTCCTTTTCTCCTCTCTTCCTTCTTCCCTATCTTCCTTTCCTCCCTCTCTTCCTTCTTCTTAAAACTTAACCGTAACCGTATTACTCGGCGCGCCTATTCCTGTATGATTTAGAGCGCGAACTCTATAATCGAAAGATTGATTTTCCGGCTGATCGTTTATTTCCGCCTCTTTAGACATTGAAGTCCATAAATTTTTCCAATCTTCGGGCGGCGTTTCGGTTTCTTTGCGCTGAATTATGTATGCTCCCACTTTTCCGCCAGCCGTTGGTTGTTTCCATTTGAATATTACTTTTCCTATTTCCTGTTTTGCTATTATAAGGGTGCGAGCTTGTCCTGGAAGTTCGGCGGATTTTTTTTCCCATCTCGGAGTCAAGCCCACTTTTGCGAGAATGGATTTATTCCTTTTTGCCACTTTATAAGCATAATCGGCAGCCTCGATAGCGGCGTCCCGAAGATTTTGAGTATCCTTATTTTTTGTTTCCACTGCGGCTTCGTAAAGCGATTTGCCTTGCGCCACGCTATCTATTGAAATGTTTGCCGTATCTATTAAACTTGCTAAATGCTCGTAAGTATAAGGCGGAGCCTTAAATATATCCGGATCCGCTTTAAACCCTCCTATTATAGCCTCTACAAAAGCGATGAGTTCCGCTTCTTTTCCGGGAACTTTTGTGCTCATTTTTTTCTCTCCTTATTTTTGGTTAATTAATAAAGTTATTATAATTTTAAGCCGTTTTTTTATTTTTACGGCAAAATTATCTATTTTAATGTTAAAACTGTCCATTTCAACTTTGCAATTGTCATTCTAATGTTGAAACTATCATTCTAATGTTAAAACTGTCCATTTCAACTTTGAAACTGTCATTCTAATGTTAAAATTATCTATTTCAACTTTGCAATTGTCATTTTAATGTTAAAATTGTCATTCTAATGTTAAAACTGTCATTCTAATGTTAAAACTGTCATTCTAATGTTAAAACTATTGTTTGCAAGTTAAAAATTATTATTTGCAATGCTGAAAAGAAATTTTTTGCAGTTCCGTTGTGGTTTCAAGGTAGAGTTAAGAGGCGTAGCTCGATTTGTAAAAGTGTCTTTAAAATTATAGAAATTTCGTAGTCGCTTTGAAGATTAAGATTCGGTTTTGCAGATTTCGCAACCGTTTTAAAAAATTGCAATAGTTATATTTTAAAACAGGTTTTTATGTCAATAGTTTTTTAAAAAAGTCAAATAAATTCTTGACTTGCCATAATCGGTTTAATAAGAAGGCGAGTATGAAACTTGAAATTTTTTTAAAAAATCATTTAAAAACTTTTTATAATTTATCCGCTTAACTTAATTAATATGAAAATAAAAAACAGAATAATTCTATTTTTTGCTACCGGAGGTTTTATAGGATACGCCCCTTTTGCTCCGGGAACTTTCGGAACGCTTCACGGCATTTGGCTCTACTTTTTTCTTTATAAAATGCCGATTATCCTTTCCGTATCTATTATAACCGCATTTATAATATTTTCGGTTTTTATATCGGATAAAGCGGAAAAAATAAAAGGCGGCAAAGACCCTTCAATTGTAGTTATAGACGAAATAGTAGGAATGCTTGTAGCTCTGATAGGGCTTGAATTTAATCTTATCAACATAGCGGCAGGTTTTATTCTTTTTAGAATATTAGATATATTAAAGCCGTTTCCGATTTATATTGCGGATAAAAAATTGCCCGGAGGCGTAGGAATAGTAGCGGATGATGTTATAGCCGGAATTATGGCGAATCTTTTAATCAGGCTTATATTATAATTTAAGATAACGGCGGAAAATATTTGTTATTAAAGGAAATAACCGCAAAAAAGATACATTATAAAAGCGGGGAGAGGTTCAAAAGTTTGTTTGCTCCGCTTTTACTTGTTTTTTGGGATTTTTGACTGGATTTTATTAACGCCGCAAAAACTCAAGTTGCGCAAAGCGCAACTTTCAAACAGTTTGCATTGTCTTAACGTAAAATTTGTCAAAAATCATTTCCCAATCGGCAAGAGCCGCTCCGCAAAAAAACTTTAAACCTCTTACGATCGAATTAAAATACTGCGCATAATTTATTGCAGGTTCGGTTGAGCGCAAGCGAAATCGGACAAAGTATCCCGACAATAAATTTGGCAATAAAAGGCGTCATAAGCATAATGTTTTTACGATATAATAAAGGGATTTTTCGCTTTGCTTGACAAGATAGGACGGGCGCAAGTTTTGTTTACGCTCAATTTAACCTACAAAAACAATTTATTTTAAAAAAAATTGATGAAAAACCGCTCCAACTCCCCATATCCCGAAACTTATCGGTAAAACAACATATAAAGGGAAGCCTTTTTTTAAACAGAAAAATACCGATATAAAAAAAAGTATTGTAGGCAAAAGTCCCCAAAGAGCCCCTTTTGCAAAATTTTGTAAAATTACCGGTTCGCCTTTGTTTTCAAGATAGACCCAAATTAAAACCAAAGCTCCGGTTAAAGGCATTACCCCTATTAAACCGGATAGCGAAGGATGTTTTTTGCTTACTGCCGAAGCGATTAAAATAATCATTAAACTGATCGCCGTTTTTATTATAAGTTGCATTTTTTTCCCGTTTAAATTTTATATTTTTTTATTCCGTCTTAAATTATTCGATATAAAACTTCAATCGACTTTTTTTAATAAATCTATAGTTTTTAAACTTTATACTTTTATAAATATCTGTTATTGCAAAATCCTATGTTAAATATTTTAAATAAAATAGGCTCAAAAGTATCTTTGCGCGACAAAAAAAATCTAAACAACCCGAAAAACGCTCAAAATATCAGGTTGCGCGCAGATACAATATTAAACGGATACATATTAAAGGAGACGCTTACGCCTTTTATAATAAGCCTTGCCTTTTTCTCCTTTATATTCTTAATGACGCGGATTTTAGAAATTACGGACTTAGTAGTTAATTATAAAATAGCCGTTTCTATGGTTTTGCTGCTGCTTTTTTATTCAATCCCCTATTTTTTGGTATTTGTAATTCCAATATCGGTTATGATGAGCATAATTCTAACCTTTTTAAAAATGTCTAAAAACAACGAAATAATAGCTCTTAACTCCTGCGGAATAAGCGTTTATAAGCTTTTAATGCCTGTTGCGGTTTTTTCGGTTATAGGAGCGTTATTTACATACTATGCAATCGCTTATGCAATGCCTTGGGGGAGAACATCTTTTAAAAATACGGTTTACGAAATTGCGGCGTCCAATATCAGCGTAGCGCTTACGGAAAGAACCTTTAACGACAGCTTTAACGACGTAATGTTATACGTTAATAAAATAGATAAAAAATCGGGCGAATTAAACGATATATTTATAGAAGATAAAAGAAGTATAAATATAATAAGCTCCGTAATAGCTCCAAAAGGGGAATTATTTGTAGAAAAAGGTAAAAAAGTTTTTCATATAAGATTGTATGACGGAGTCATCAATTATACAAATATAAATAACAACTCCGCTCATTCGATAAAATTTGACGATTACGACATAAGATTAAACGCAAAAAGAATAGGGGCGAATAAATTTATAAAGCGTAAAAATATAAAAGAGATGAGTTTGCGAGAACTTTTTTTGAATTTAAATAAAAATAAGGATAAAAAAGATTCTTTTTATTATTCGCTTCTTATAGAAATTCATAAAAAATTTGCCTTGCCTTTTGCCTGCATAGCTTTAGGACTTTTGGCGATTCCGCTTGGAATACAGGCGAAAAATGTAAAAAAAACGTTTGGAGTAGCAGGCGGGCTTATTGTTTTTATATTATATTATCTTCTGTTATCTGCGGGAGTGGTTTTTGGGGAGGCGGGCGTATATCCTCCTGCATTAGGAATATGGATGCCCAATTTTATAGCCGCAGGCGTAGGAGTCTATTTGCTTATAAAAACTTCGGGAACAGGTTTAATAAAAAAAAATAAAAAGCCGATTGTATAACTTTCTATTTTGCTTTTTTTCGGCGTTAAGCGCTTAAATTTTAACCCTCGAAATACTTTAAGTATTCCTGCGGTTAAAATTTTCGCAAGCCTTGAAAATAAACAAAACACTTTGTTATACAACCGGCTTTAATTGAAATATATAAAAGAATATAGCAGGTTGGGTTGAGCGGAAGCAAAACCGGACAAAAAACCTCGCAATCAATCGAGAGAAAAGCATATTTTTTTTACGATATAACAAAGAGATTTTTCGCTTGCAATGACAGGATAAGCGCAAGTTTTGCTTTGAGCGTTTGTTTTTATACTTATATATGTTAATTTGAAATTTATGAAAATAATATCCAAATATTTAACCGTTAATATATTAAAATTTTTCGGCATAATAATAGTAGCCGTTATCGGAATATATCTTGCGGTAGATTTTTTTGAAAAAATAGATAATTTTTTGGAAAGAGGGGTCGAATTAAATAAAATAGTAGTTTTTTTTATATTTAAAATTCCTTTTATCATATCAAAAATTACGCCTATAGGAATTCTGTTATCCGTTATAATAATATTTTCCTTAATGAATAAAAATAATGAGCTTATGGCGTTAAAATCGTGCGGAATAAGCCTTTATTACATTATAAAACCGGTTTTATTTATATCCGCCGTCTTTTGCCTGCTTCTTTTTTTATTTTCCGAATTCATAGCTCCAAGCGCAACCGAGAAATCTAATCGCATATGGTTTGAACAGGTAAATAAAAATTCTATGATAACCTCTTACGATAAAAACATCTGGTTTAAAGGGGATAACACAATAACCCGCATAAAATATTACGAACCTATAGCGGAAGCGTTTTACGGTTTATCAATAAGCTTTTTTGATAAAGATTTTAACCTTATAAAAAAATTGGACGCAAAAAAGGCAAAGTTTCAGGATGAAAAATGGCTGTTATCCGGCATAATGGAGCAGTTTCCGACAATAAATAATAATCAAATGAAAATATATAAAGAAAAAATTATAGATCTTCCTTTTACGCCGAAAGATTTTTTAAGAGCGGAAAAATTACCGGACGAGATGAGCATATTCGAACTTTTTCAATATATAAAAAAAGTTGAAAAAGAAGGATACGACGCAAGCAAATATATAGCCGATTTTCATGCAAAAATCGGTTTTCCTTTTGTATGTATAATAATGACTTTAATAGGAATAGGACTTTGTTTAAAAAGAAGCGGAAAAGATAACGTAGCCTCTAATATTTCTGCGGGCATAGGAGTCGCTTTTTTATATTGGATTTTTCAAAGCTTTTGTTTAACGCTGAGTTACGGAGGCATGCTGCCTCCTATTATTGCGGTTTGGACGCCTAATTTTCTATTTACATGCGCCGGAATAGGAATGGCGCTTAATACGGATTAACTTAAAGGTTTTTTATAACCCCTTTCTTTGTTAAAGCAAAAAAATATGATAGATAATCGGATAAAAAATTAAAAGGCTTGTCAATATGAATAAAAATATAAGATAGATCCAACGTTTTGATAATTTTGAAAAAGCTTTTATCAGATTAACCGATGCGGTTAATAGAAAAGAGTATGACGAATTATTGGAAGCCGGTTTAATTCAAACATTTGAATTTACCTTTGAATTAGCATGGAAAACCTTAAAAGATTATCTTGAAAGCAAGGGAACCATTGCAAAATTTTCGAGAGATGCAATAAAAATTTCTTTTCAAAATTCTATAATCAAAGACGGCGAAACTTGGATGGATATGCTTAAAAAAAGAGATTTGCTATCTCATGTTTACGACGACAAGTTAAATAAGCAGGCTTTGAAATGTATAAAAAATAATTATTTTAAAGCTATAAAACAGGTTTTTGATTTTTTAAAAAGCGAATTGTAAAACGCTGAAATAAGGTTTATTTTTTATGAATATATTTGAAATAACAAAAGATATAAACACATTATATCTTTTTATAATTTTTGCCATTCCCGGATTTATATCAATAAAAACATATAATATTTTATCGCCTTCCGATAAAAAAGATGCATCCCAAATTATGATTGAAGCTATTACTTATAGCTGCTTGAATTATGCTTTTATGTCTTGGGCGATATATTTGGATTTACGCTTTGATTTATTTGAAGATTATATAGTATTACATATTTTGATTTTATTAACGATTTTTTTAATATCGCCTATAGGTTTATCTGTTGCTTATTATAAATTCAGAACATCAAACGCAGGATTAAAAATAGCGCATCATCCGACTTTAAAGCCTTGGGATTATTTTTTCGGAAAAAAAGAGGTATATTGGATTATAATAGAGCTTCAGGACGGTAAAAGAATCGGCGGAATGTATGCTACAAATTCCTTTGCTTCCTCTTTTACGAGCGAAGAACAGATATATATTGAGGAACTTTGGGAAATAAAAGACAAAGAATTTATCAAACCTATTGAGAGATCAAAAGGGGTTATGATAAACGGCAATAATATAAAATTTATAGAGTATTATACTTAAAAAAGAGGTTGGCTTATGAAAAAAAAATCTATTAATAAAGAAGTAAGAAGGGTAATTGACGGGTATCAGCCTAATAAAGGTAAGTTGGATAGAAGTAACCCTCCGGGCAGAAAATCTTCGTCCCAAAATATAAATTTAAATTCAAATAGTTCTAAAGCAAATCCAGCCGATAAAAAATAGATTGGTTATGATGTAAATAATAAGCGAAATAAATATGACTACAAAATTATGGGACGGCAGATTTGCCGAAAAAACAGACGAGTTAGTTGAGAAATTTACCTCCTCGATAGATACGGATAAAAATTTATATTCTTACGACATACAAGGCAGTATTGCCCATTGCAAAATGCTTGCCAAACAATCGATTATAACGAACGACGAGGCGAATCGGATAATAAAAGGGCTTTCCGAAATAAAAGAGGAGATTAAAAGCGGCGTTTTCAAGTATGAGGATAAGCTTGAAGATATACATATGCACATAGAGGCGAGACTTATCGAAAAGATAGGAGAAACCGCAAAAAAGCTTCATACCGCAAGAAGCCGAAACGATCAGGTGGCGTTAGACGTTAGAATGTATCTTAAAGAAAAAACCTTATCTATAATCAACGAGCTTATAAGGCTTCAAAAGGCTTTGATTAGATTTGCAAAGGAGCATAAAAGTATAATAATGCCCGGTTATACTCATATGCAAAGAGCGCAGCCCGTTCTTTTTGCTCATCATATAATGGCTTATTATGAAATGTTTGAGCGAGATATTCAAAGATTTGAAGATTCCTTAAAACGAACCGACGTTATGCCGCTCGGAGCCGCCGCATTAGCCGGAACAACTTATCCTATAGATAGAGATTATATCGCAAAATTATTAAATTTTTCCCAAATATCTTCAAATAGCATAGATACGGTTTCGGACAGAGATTTTATAATAGAATTTTTAAGTTGCGCAAGTATTTGTATGATACATTTAAGCAGAATTTCGGAAGAATTTATTTTATGGTCCGGAGCGGAATTTAATTTTATAGAATTGCCGGACGCTTTTACTACCGGAAGCAGCATAATGCCTCAGAAAAAAAATCCGGACATATGCGAACTAACAAGAGGAAAAACAGGAAGCGTATTCGGCGCTCTTATTTGCATGCTAACAATTATGAAAGGGCTTCCTCTCGCTTATAACAGAGATATGCAGGAGGATAAAAAGCCTCTTTTTGACGCCGTAAGAGCGATAGGTTTATGCGTAAAAATTTATGCCGATATGCTGCCGAAAATAAAAACGAATAAAAATGCAATGAAAAAGGCGGCGTCCGTAGGTTTTTTAAACGCCACCGATTTTGCCGATTATTTGGCTTCAAAAGGAATGCCGTTTAGAGACGCTCATAATTGCGCGGGAAAAGCGGTAGCTTACGCCTTAAAGAATAAAAAAGAGCTTCACGAGCTAACCCTTAAAGAGCTTCAGGGTTTTTCTTTGCTTATAAAAAAAGATATATTTGAAGCTTTGGAGTTGGAAAACATGATAGAAAGAAGAGTTTCGAGCGGTTCGACATCTTATAAAAATGTTTCTTACGCCATAGAAAAAGCGGAAAAAAAATATTTATAGCAGGTTCGGTTAAGCGGAAGCGGGAGCGAGGAGAAATTTCTTAATTAAATGCGTTTTTTTGCGATAATAAGCAAAGCATAATATTTTTTTAACGGGCGAGGTAGGAAGTTGCAAATTGATTTTTTTTTAAAGGAGAAAAATGAATAAATATAAATTTAA
Organism: Desulfobacterales bacterium; assembly: GCA_029939135.1. Taxonomy (GTDB): domain Bacteria; phylum Desulfobacterota; class Desulfobacteria; order Desulfobacterales; family JAFDMD01; genus JAFDMD01. The sequence goes on along the minus strand of JAOZTP010000049.1, from coordinate 5,748 downwards.
CTTAATAACAATAATAATAAGCCTCCTTTTTTTGGGAGCATCCGTTTTAAATATTGCAGGATGCGGTAAAAAGGGGGATCCTGTCCCCAAATCTACGACTACGGAGGAAGAAAAATGTTCCGAATAAATATAGCGCAAAGGTTAAAAGAACTTCCCCCTTATTTGTTTAAAGAAATAGATAAGCAGAAAGCAGAAGCGATAAAAGCCGGAGCGGACGTTATTAATCTTGGAGTAGGCGATCCTGATTTGCCTACTCCGAATTATATAATTGAAGCTTTAAACAAAGCTGCGGCAGACCCTGCAAACCATCAATATCCTTCTTACGCCGGAATGGATGCATTTAATAAGGCGGCGGGGTTATGGTTACAAAAAAGATTTGGCATAAATATTAAATCGAACGAAATTATAACTCTTATAGGCTCAAAAGAGGGAATTGCTCATACTCCGCTTGCATTTATTAATCCCGGAGACATAGCCTTAATTCCTGACCCGAGTTATCCTGTATATGAAAATGCAGTCCGATTTGCCGGAGGCGTTCCTTTTTATATGCCTCTTAAAAAAGAGAATGATTTTTTACCGGACCTTAACGCAATTCCTCAAGATATTGCCGAAAAAGCAAAGCTGATTTTTTTAAATTATCCTAATAATCCCACTTCGGCTACGGCGGAAGTCTCCTTTTTTAACGATTTGGTATTATATGCAAAAAAATATAATATTATAGTATGTCATGATGCGGCTTATACGGAAATTTATTATAAAGGTAAAAAACCGACAAGCTTTTTAGAGGCGGAAGGGGCAAAAGAGGTAGGCATAGAGTATCATTCTCTTTCTAAAACATATAATATGACAGGATGGAGAATAGGATTTGCCGCAGGCGGCGCAGACATTATAAACGCTTTGGGGACAATCAAAAGCAATGTTGATTCCGGAGTATTTCAGGCTATTCAGATTGCGGGAATTGAAGCTTTAAAAAACGGGGAAAGATATATAAAGGAATTAAACGGCATATATGAAAAACGGAAAAAAATAATGCTTGATGCGTTAAATTCCGCAGAATTAAAGGTTTATGACCCGAAAGCCGCATTTTATATATGGTTTGAAGTTCCGAAGGGTTATAGTTCCTCCGAGTTTGTAAGCCTTCTTTTATCCAAGTTGAATATCGTAACTATTCCGGGATCAGGTTTCGGAAAAGCGGGCGAAGGTTACGTTAGAATATCTCTTACTGTAAGCGAAGAAAAAATAAAGGCGGCGGCTTTACGGATTAAAAGTGCAAAATTTTAGATATAGTTGCGCCTTTATCTCCATAGGCTCGAATATAGGAGATAAAATCGGCGCTTGCAAAAAAGGAATAGACGAAATAGACGGTTTGCCGGCTTGTTCGACAATCAATGTGTCAAAATTTTATGAAACATCTCCGGTTGACTATACGGAGCAGGATAGTTTTGTAAATTGCGCCGTTAAAATAAAAACCGAATATAGCCCGGAAGTTCTTTTGGATAATTTGCGGGAAATAGAAAAAAAGGTGGGAACGGTTGAAAAAAAAGTAAAATTCGGACCGAGAATACTTGATTTGGATATTATTTTTTACGACGATATTATATTAAATACGGATAGATTGAAAATACCGCATCCGAGAATGCACAGTCGATATTTTGTTTTACGTCCTATATCGGATATTGATTCCGATTTTATACATCCCGTATTAAAAATAAGCATTAAAAGCTTGATAGAAAATCTTAAAAAGGATATTCGATATAATATGCAAAAGGCGCGGCTTATAACATGAAAGCGCTGCTACTTTTATTATTTATATATCTTTGTTATCTATTATTTAAATCGCGTAAAAAATCTTCGGGCAAAAAATTTGACCTCTCCGAAGATATAAAAAAAACAGCCGACGATATAATGGTTTTTGATCCTTGTTGTAAGATATATTATCCGAGAAAAAGTTGCATAGCGTTTAAGAATAAGGATGAAATATTATATTTTTGCTGCAAAGAGTGTAAAAATAAATTTTTGGAAGATAGAAAAAAAGGAGATTTTAAATGAAATTCTTTATAGATACCGCAAACATTAAAGAGATAAAAGAAGCCCATAGCATGGGAATGGTTGACGGAGTAACTACAAATCCTTCCCTTATCGCAAAAGAAAAAGGGGAATTCAAAGATATTATAAAGCAGATATGCGAAATAACAGACGGACCCGTAAGCGCTGAAGTAATAGGGCTCGATACTAAAACTATGGTAAAAGAGGCGCAAAATCTTGCAAAAATAGCTTCTAATATAGTCGTAAAAATACCTATGACAATAGACGGAATAAAAGCGGTGAAAATTCTATCTCAAGAGCGGATTAAAACAAACGTAACCTTGATATTTTCTCCTCTTCAGGCGCTTATGGCTGCAAAATCCGGAGCTTCTTACGTTAGCCCTTTTGTAGGCAGATTAGACGATCTTTCGCAAGATGGCATGACTTTGGCGGAACAGATTATTGACATTTACGATAACTATAACTTTGATACCGAAATAATAGTCGCAAGCATAAGAAACCCGATTCATGTTCTTGAATCTGCGCTTATGGGAGCGGATATTGCAACAATACCGTTTAAAGTTTTATCTAAACTTGCGGCTCATCCTCTTACGGATAAGGGCATAGACGCATTTTTGGCAGACTGGAAAAAAGCGAAAAAATAAGATAGCCTAATGAGTAAAATATCCGACATAATATTGCATCCTAATTTTTTAACCCTTTTTCGCATAGCTGCGGTTCCAGTATTGGTTCTTCTTTTGCTATCCACAAATAAGGTATTAACCTTTTTATCCGCTATGGTGTTTAGCGCTGCTGCGATAACCGATTATTTTGACGGTTATATCGCAAGACAAAAAGGGCTTGTATCAAGCTTTGGAAAAATTATGGATCCCGTAGCGGATAAACTTTTAATATCCTCCGCAATGATTATGCTTGTATCTCATGGCTGGATACCCGCATGGATGGGATGTATTATAATAGGAAGAGAAATTTCGATAACAGGATTAAGAAATCTTATTATCAAAAAAGGCGGCGATATATCCGCATCTAAACTCGGAAAGTATAAAACCGGATTTCAGATAGCCGCTATAATACCGCTTTTGATTCATTATCCTTATTTCGGGATTAATATAAATATAATAGGGCAATTCTTTTTATGGTGGGCTTTGGTATTTACTATATGGTCTGCGGTTGATTATATTGTAAAGTTTCAAAAAATAGAGCCATTTAAATTGTAGCTTTATACTTAAAAAAATAGAAAACCCCCCATTTTTTTATTGACATAAAACCATTCAAAAGTTAAAAAACTTTTTCGTATTTCAAGCGGGAGTAACTCAGTGGTAGAGTGCGACCTTGCCAAGGTCGAAGTCGCGGGTTCAAATCCCGTTTCCCGCTCCATTTTTTACGGCGGCATAGCCAAGTGGTAAGGCAACGGTCTGCAAAACCGTTATTCACCGGTTCGAATCCGGTTGCCGCCTCCATTTTATTCTCATATTCCCTTTTTTTATTCGATTAAGTTTTATCCTTTTTTATCCTATTTGATTTTTTTTGATAATGTTTGCTTGCGCCTATTTTGCTTGTCTTTTGGGATTTTTGGCTGGTTTTTACGCAAGAAGCAATCAAAAACTTTTGCAATCGCCAATATCTATGACGCAAAAAAATTTCTCGTTGCGCTTTGTTTAACCTACGAGGAAAGATAACCTTTATAAAGATAAGAAACTTATTGACCTGTTTTTTATCAAATGTTATTAACCACAAACTAATTTTCGGAGGGATGGCCGAGTGGCTTAAGGCGGCGGTCTTGAAAACCGTTGAGCGAAAGCTCCGTGGGTTCAAATCCTACTCCCTCCGCCAGCAATTTTTTGAAAAATTGATAAAAAATATCGGAGAGATGGCCGAGTAGGCTGAAGGCGCTCGCCTGCTAAGCGAGTAACGGGTGAAAGTTCGTTCGAGGGTTCGAATCCCTCTCTCTCCGCCATAATTTTCAATGTTGACCGGCGAAGGTCTTGAGCGTTTTTTTAATTTTGAATCGAAATAGAATATAAAGATATTAATATATAGTTTGCAGATGGCAAATAATAATAATAAAATTCAATTAATTTGGGGAATAGCCCTTTTTATAGCAGGCATAGGGGTATTTTTTAGAATTCCTCAAATAATTCCTCAAATAGAATCTATAAAATATTTTTCTTCCGTACTACCCTTTATTAAAATATGCTTTTACCTTATGGGCATTATGCTTGTATGCGGCGGCGGAAAAAAGATATATCTTTACTTTAAAAAATAATCGAAAACAAACGTTATAAGGCGTCGGCATTATAATAGAAAATGTTATTGACAAGCGTTTATATAGATAATATAAAAAACAGCTTAATGAAACTGAATATAGCTAAGCTTAAATAGCTAATTAATAATTAATAAATATTAAAGGAGGAATTTAAATGGCAACAGTAGAACATCAAGGAAAAACATTTGTCGTAGATGAGGACGGCTTTTTATTCGAGGACGAAGAAGGCGCGCCTTGGGGACAAGAATGGATTGATTTTGTTAGAAAAGAGGAAGGAATAGAGAAAATAACCGCAGAACATACAAAAGTAATAGATGTTCTTCGCGAGTATTACGAGAAAAACGGAATTGCTCCTATGGTTAGAGTTTTATCTAAAGTTACCGGTTTTAAACTCAAATATATTTATGAGCTTTTCCCGTCAGGCCCCGGCAAAGGAGCTTGCAAAATGGCTGGACTTCCTAAACCGACAGGTTGCGTATAAAGTTTTTATATTCAAGTATTAATAGATAAAAAAACCCTGTGTTTAAACAGGGTTTTTTTATGCGGTTTTTTTGCCGCTTATTTGAACGAGAGAGGCAAGTAGAAATTTTATAATAAAAATACCGGAAAAATTATTAGAAAAAAGATAGGCGGCGGTTTTGGACGATTCCGATAAATTAATAATAAATCATATACAATCCGATTTTCCGATAACAAAGCGTCCTTATATAGCAATTGCGGAAAAAATCGGTTCTTCGGAAGAAGAGGTTATCAAGCGTATTCTACGTTTAAAAAAAGATGGTATTATACGAAGAATCGGCGGTAATTTTGTTCCGGGAAAGCTCGGTTTTGTAAGCACTTTATGCGCCGCAAGGGTTACTGATGATAAGATTGAAATTTTTGTAAAAAAGGTCAATGGTTTTAAGGGAGTAACTCATAATTATAAAAGAGCTAACGAATATAACATATGGTTTACCTTTATAGCTCCAAGCGCCGACGAGATAAAGGCAAATTTGGAGGAGATAAAAAAGGAAACAGGGGTAACGGAAATTTTAAATCTTCCGGCTTCTCGTGTTTTTAAAATTAAGGCGGAATTTAACGTATAAAAAGCGCCTTATCTTCTTAAACAGATCTATTTTTTTACCGCATAATTTCAACGATTGTAAACGGAAAGAAATTTTACAATTGTCTGAATTTTGATTTGTCCGATTAAATGAGAATTTCTATAAATTTTTTTGCGAATTTGTTTTCTGTATTTTAATTATAGCCTTATGAAATGTTCAAGAATATAATTTATATTTTTTTCGATCGGGATATAAACTGATGAAAGAATTTAAAAACAGGATATATGATATTTTAAAGGATAAAGAGTTTGCCGATAATATAGAGGCTATACATAATCTGCCTGCAAAAAAAACGGTTAACGCTCTTATTAGCTTTTTATATCACCCGAACCA